>JAPWUZ010000095.1 GCA_028275265.1 Armatimonadota bacterium
ATACCGTCATCCTCTCCGCCACTCCGATACCGGGCAACGAAAGCCTCGTATGGCGCACGGTGAATCGCCTGATACGCAAGGGAGCGAATGTCATTTACCCGCCGATGCAACCCGTACATGTTTCGGGGCATGCCTGTCAGGAGGAGCTGAAAATGATGCTGACTCTGGTGCGCCCGAAGTATGTCATCCCCATGCACGGCGAGCCACGAATGGCGGTACAATATGCACGGATGGCGAGGGAGATGAACATCCCCGCGGAGAATATCTTCCTGATGGATTTAGGGGATACACTCTACCTGCACCCGGAGGGTGCGAGGTTCGGTGAGAAAGTTCCGGTGGGCAGGGTGCTGGTGGACAGCGGCGGCAACAGCGGTATCAGCGATGTCGTGCTACGCGACCGCAAGCATCTGGCGCAGGACGGTCTGGTGCTGGTGGTGGTGAGCATCGATAAAGAGACCGGCGAGATACTGGCTGGTCCCGACGTGACCATCCGCGGGATGGCGGTGAGTGAAGAGGAAGAGCCGCAGTTCGTCGAGTATTTGCGACAGCAGGTGCTGGCGGAACTGCAAGAGCTGGATATATCAGAGGTGACTGACTGGGACGCGGTTCGCGCCGATGTGCGCAGCGCAGTCACACGGGCGGTGAAGCAGCGGATGAGGCGTCGCCCCGTGGTGATACCGGTTGTGATGGAGATTTAGCGGCGCGCCTCCGGTCAGCCCCAAAGGAGGGCTACGATAATGGAGCCATCGGTAAGGCGTGCGGTGGTGCTGGCGATACTGGGCGCGGTGCTTATCGCTGGCGTGTTGGTACTGCGTCAGACAGGCATGCTACGCAGCGCACAGTCACGCGCCAACGAGGAATTCGCCCTGAGCGAGCGGGCGCACCACGAAGGCGATCACGAGGCCGCCATAGGCCACATGCAGAATGCCGTGAAACTGGACCCGCATTTTGTGGAGGCGCGGGAAGGGCTGGCGGCACTGTATGAGCAATTTCGTGGAGTGGATACCGCTATCGCGGAGTACGAGCGCGCCATCAAGGAAGACCCGCAGAACGAGGCACGCTACTGTTACCGGATTGCACAAATCTACTTTGTGAACCGCCAATGGGAGCCTGCATTGCAGTGGCTGCGCCGTTCAGACAAAATGGCACCGGGCGACTTTCATGTGCAGCGGATGATCGGGTTCTGTCTGGAACGGCAGGGCAAGTGGAAGGAGGCGGAACAACACTGGAGCGCAGTGCTCCGCCAGAACGGCAACGACCCAAACGTGCAGCGTGCTCTCGACAGAGTGCGCAGGCACATGAGCAGCAAGCAACCAACAGACAGCGGCAAGGGAGGGTAGGCGGTGTTTCGGAACTATCGCGACATCTTGAGACAGATGGAGATGGAAATGCAAAGGCTATCTGATGAAGCCCTGCTCAGCGTCTTCGGACCGCTGGGCGCGGCAGAGCGATTCTGGCAACCGGCAGCCGATATGTGTGAAACCGAAGAGGCACTGGTGGTGAAGGCGGAAATCGCTGGTGTTCAACCTGAGAAAATCAACGTCTCGCTATCGGCAGACAACAGGGTGCTGGTTATATCGGGCGTAAGGGCAGAAGATGAGGAAGAGCGTCGCGCTCGCGTGCGGTGTTATCAGCTGGAAATCTACTACGGTCCGTTTGAACGCCACATCACGCTCCCACCTGATATACCCATTGACCGCGATAATATCTCTGCCACCTATCGTAACGGTGTGTTGACCGTACGTCTTCCCAAGAACATCCGGGAAGAAACACCGGCTATCCGACGTATTCCTATCACCGAAAGCGAGCGGGAGAGTGAATAGCGGAGGGAAAGCGAGGGAGGCATTATGGCAGACGTAGAGACCCCGGTCACGCCGGGCGGTGATACCGAGAAGGACCTGCGGATGGAAATCCCGGAGGTGTTGAACCTCCTGCCACTTCGGGATACAGTGGTGTTTCCGGTGCTAATCGTGCCCATCGCCGTAGGCAGAGAGAGCTCTATCAAGCTCATCGACGACTCGGTGGTGGGAGGCAACCGGATTATCGGTGTGGTGGCGATGAAAGACCCCACTGTCGAGAACCCGACGCTGGATGACGTGTATCGGGTGGGTACGGCGGTGGTCATCCGCATGATGGGCAAAATGCCCGACGGCATCCGCCTGATTGCCCAGGGCATCAGCCGTATCGAGATACTGGAAGCGGTGCAGACACAACCCTATTTGCGTGTGCGGGTGCGTGTGGTACAGGAGCCGACACAAATCAGCGAGGAAGACAGCCTGGAGATTGAGGCGCTACGCCGAAACATCGCCGCCGCTTTCCAGAAGGTGGTGCAGCTGTCGCCGAATCTGCCTGACGAGCTGGAGGGAATCGCGCTCAACGTCACCGAGCCCCATGTATTGACCGACCTGGTCGCGGCGCATTTGCCTGTCTCCATCGCCGACAAGCAGAAGATTCTGGAGACCTTTGACCTTAAGGAGCGGATGCGCGTGCTGCTGCAGATGCTGGTGCGCGAGGTGGAGGTGTTGGAGCTGGGCAGCAAGCTGCAGTCGGAGGTGCATTCGGAGCTCAGCAAGACACAGCGCGAGTACTACCTGCGTGAACAACTCAAAGCCATCCAGCGCGAGCTGGGCGAGATGGACGAGAACATGGCGCAGATAGAGGAGCTGCGCCAGAAGATTGCCGAAGCCAAAATGCCGCCTGAGGCGGAGAAAGAGGCTCTGCGCGAGCTGGACAGGCTGTCACGTATCCCCTCTGCTTCGCCCGAATACACCGTGGCGCGCACATATATCGAGACCATGGTCGCACTGCCCTGGAGCATCTCCACCGAGGACAATCTGGACATCTCGCAGGTGCGACAGGTGCTGGACGAAGACCACTACGGGCTGGAGAAGGTCAAAGAGCGCATTCTGGAGTATCTCGCGGTGCGCAAGTTCAAGACCGAGGGCACCATGCGTCAGCCAATCCTGTGTCTGGTGGGACCACCGGGTGTGGGGAAGACCAGTTTGGGACGCTCGATTGCCCGTGCGCTGGGCAGGAAGTTCGTGCGTATCTCGCTGGGTGGCATCCGCGATGAGGCGGAGATTCGCGGACACCGCCGCACTTACATCGGCGCACTGCCCGGACAGATTATTCAGGGTATCCGGCGGGCAGGCTCGAACAATCCCGTCTTTATGCTGGATGAGATCGACAAGGTAGGAGCGGACTTCCGCGGCGACCCGTCCGCTGCGCTTCTGGAAGCGCTGGACCCCGAACAGAACAGCCAGTTCCGCGACCACTATCTGGATGTGCCCTTCGACCTCTCGAAGGTTCTGTTCATCACCACTGCCAACGTGCTGGATACCATCCTGCCTCCATTGCGCGACCGCATGGAGGTCATCGAAATCCCGGGCTATACCGAGGACGAAAAGGTAGAGATTGCCAAGCGGCACCTTATCCCGCGCCAGATGCAGGAGCACGGGTTGAACGAGGAAGAGCATATCCAGTGGACAGAGGAGGGCATCCGAGCCATCATTCGGGGGTACACACGCGAGGCGGGGGTACGCAATCTGGAGCGTGAAATCGCCTCCGTGTGCCGCAAGGTGGCACGCCGCTTCGCGGAAGGCGAGACCGAGAAGGTGGTGGTGGATGCTGCTAAAGTAGAGGAGTTTCTCGGTGCGCCCCGCTTCGAGTTCGAAGAGATTTCCGAGCGCACCTCGCAGCCGGGCGTGGCGGTAGGGCTGGTGTGGACGCCGGTCGGCGGTGATATCGTGTTCGTGGAAGCCACGCTGATGCCGGGTAACAAAGGGCTGTTGCTGACCGGACAGCTGGGCGACGTGATGCGCGAATCGGCGCAGACCGCGCTGAGCTATATCCGCAGTCACGCCAAGGATCTGGGCATAGACCCCAACTTCTTCGAGAAGCATGATATTCACATCCACGTGCCTGCCGGAGCGATACCGAAGGACGGTCCTTCCGCAGGCATCACCATGGCAACTGCTCTGGCTTCGTTGCTCACGGGCAGGTGTGTCAAGCCTCGCGTGGCGATGACCGGGGAAATCACATTGTCCGGACGGGTGCTACCGGTAGGTGGCATTAAGGAGAAGGTGTTGGCGGCACATCGCGCCGGCATCGAGACCGTCATCCTGCCTTCTCGCAACAGGAAGGACCTGATGGAGGATGTGCCGCAGGCGGTCAGGGAGCAGATGCACTTCGTGTTTGTGGATACGATAGACGAGGTGCTGAAAGAGGCGCTTGCTATCTCCACCGACGGCGCGAAGCGCACCCGCACGCGGCGCAAGGTGAAAGAAGTAACAACGGTTGGATAGAGATTCATTCACTCCACCGGCGGTAAGGAAGCGGGGTCGCGCCGCCGCACTTTGATCAGCCACCACCGTACTGCATCGTCCACGAGGGTGTGCATGATTGGAATATCCAGCAGGCTGAGCACTGTGCCTACAATCAACCCACCGATGACCACTGTGCCCAGTGGTTGATAAGCGTCCAGTCCCGTGCGCGGTGCGAACGCGACGGGGGACAGCGCGATGATTGTGATGAGTGAGGTCATCAGGATGGGGCGCAGTCGCTGTGGGCATGCCTGAATCACCGCCTGATTGCGCGGCAGTCCCTGGTGGCGATAGCGCATAATGAGGTCAATCAGCAGGATGGCAGTGGTGATGTCCATGCCGGTCAGCACGATGACTGCCATGATGGAGACGGTGCTGAAGGCTTGCCCCGTCAGCCAGAGGGCAAAGAACACCCCCGACAGTTCCAGGGGCAGCGAGAACACCATCTGCGCAGGCTGAATAAAACCGCGGAACTGCGCCACCAGCACCAGAAAGATGAACACCACCGCCAGTTGCAGACCTTGTAGAAGCCTGCGGAAGCTGTCCATCATCTGCGTCATGTCGCCGCGCACTTCGATGCCGTAGCCGGGGGGCCAGTTCAGCTGCATCTGCGCGCGCATCATCACGTCCATCGCCACATCCATCGATGGGCGATTGCGCACCTGCTCCCCTTCGCGCCACGGGGGCACATAGTGCGCCTTGCGATAATAGCCCATGACGCTCACCACACGCCGGAAGTTGTCGTGCTCGATAAGGGTAGGAGTTTCGTGATACTCGACTCGGGCGACCGCCTTGAGAGGCACCTGTTTGCCGTCGGGAGTGGTGATGGCGAGCAGTTCGATGTCTTCGGGCGAGAGGCGATCTTTTTCATCATAGCGGATGAGAATGGTAGTCTGGCGTTTGTTCTCCATGCGGAAGAACTCGTTGGTAAAACCGCCACGCAAGGCATAATATGCTTGGTCGGCAATCTCGGCAGGGGTCAGTCCCAGTTCTGCGGCACGGCGAACATCTACCTTTATTTCGTAAGCGGGCTTTGTCATTGCCCAGGAGGTTGCTACCTGATAGATATCGGGTACCTGCGTGCGCGCAATATGCGCTACTTGTCGAATCACGCGGGGCGAGGAGGCTTCTGGCGATTGCAGCACGCTGATTTCAGGCTTCGTCCACCTTTGCCTGATTGCCGACGCGG
Source organism: Armatimonadota bacterium (assembly GCA_028275265.1). Lineage (GTDB taxonomy): Bacteria > Armatimonadota > HRBIN16 > HRBIN16 > HRBIN16 > HRBIN16. The sequence goes on from JAPWUZ010000095.1 coordinate 5,512, forward strand.
TAGTAGTGATGATACCCGCTGCGCGGTTCGTAGAATGTGTCCACTACCTTTGCCACGTCTTTGACATAGACCAGCCGTCCGTTCACGCTGGTGAGCGGGTAGTTGGCGATGGTGTCGGCATCTCGCCCCAGTGTATCCAGACGCACAATCTCTTCGTCCGTGTCCGTAGTGATTACGCCCGCTGGTTTTGCCACGTTGTGAGCATCCAGTACCTGGCGCAGCTGCAGGGTAGAAATGCCGTATGCTGCCAGCTTCTTGCGGTCAACGATAACCTGGATTTGGCGCCGATAGCCGCCAAACACCTGTACGGTGAAGATATCCGGGCTGACCGCTTTGAGGCGGTTGGAGATCTCGTTGTCCGCCAGTTCGCGCAGGCGTTTCATGTCCCAGCGGTGGTCGCCCGTCAGCGCTAGGGAAAGCACCGGTAGGTTGAGCGGGTCGATCTTGAGCACCCAAGAGGGCTTCAGGTTCGCGCCGGTCATGGGCAGGTCGGCTTGAATCACGTTCAGCAATGCCTGCACTTCCACCAGCTTCTTGTCTATATCGGTGCCGTAGGGGAACTCCAGCGAGACAATGCTGAAGCCTTCCTGAGACGTGGAACGAATGTAGCGCACTCCCGGGATATTGATAAGCCGCTCCTCGATAGGCTTGGAGATGTACATCTCCATTTCCTGAGCGCTCAGTCCGGGCATCATCGAGACAATTCCAATCATGGGACTTTGGACATACGGCATGAAGCGGCGGGGCATATAGAAGCCGATGGCGATAACAGCCAGGACCACCATCGCGGTGTAGAAGGCGATCACAACGTACGGGTGCTCGATAGACCACCGGGCGATATTGAGGCTCGATCCTGCTACGTGCTCGATGATGGCAGGACGATGTGCAGGCTCGTGCCCTCCTCGCATCAGTGCAAGTGTTCTCCTTGCAATGGCTCGAGCTTCATGCCGCATTTAGGGCAGTCGCCCGGCTTGTCGGAGCACACCTCGGGGTGCATGGAACACGTGTAGACGGTTTTCCCGTTGGCTGGGAGGGGAGCCTCCGACGTGCCCTGTTTGGCAGAGGGGCGCTGGTGCTGCATTTCGTGCATCTCGCCGGCGGGTTCGGGCAGGCGGATAGGTGCCTCAACACCCCACTCCACGGGGCTGACAGGGTCGCCTTCCTTGAGGTATTCGTGCCCTCGGTAGATGACCTCATCTCCTTCATGTATGCCTGCGCGCACCTCCACGCGCCTGCCGTCACTGTCACCGAGTACCACATTCACCCGATGCGCTGCGAACTTGCCTCCGCGCTCTTTGGGCACCAGGTTCATTCCGCACTTGGGACATTTTCCGGGTTTGTCGGACTGTACCTCGGGGTGCATGACGCAGGTGTAGGTGATCTTTTTCCCTTCCAGCTTCTGTGGTTGAACCACCCAGACGAACGGTTTGCCCTTCTCATCGCGTCGAACGACGGAGAGAGGAACGGTGATGGTACGCCGTGCTGCGCCTTTGGCGATCTCCATCACAACGTATTGACCGGGCAACAAACGGTATCCCGGGTTGGATACCACCGCCTCCACGGTAACGGTTCGGCTTTCCGGATTTGCCGCATAAAACAGGGAGGTGACCCGCGCGTTCAAGCGAAACGTCGGGTCGCTCGGGAGCGTGACAATAACCGGACTGCCTTTCCGGATGTCGGCAACGTCCGTTTCGGCAACGTTTACCTGAAGGCGCACGCGGTCGATGGTTTGCAAGCGGAACAGCGCCGTGCCCGGCATGACCAGCGTGCCAGGGCTGACGAGCCGTTCCGTGAGCACGCCGGACACCGGGGCAGTGATGCGTGTGTAGCCGAACACGATAGTCTCCGCCTGTTTAACAGCATTTGCCTGTCGGTGCATGGCAGCGGCGCGTTTCCACTGGGCGCGGGCAGTGTCAAGGGCAGCCTGAGCACGTTGCACGCCTGCCTGCATGGCTTGCGCCTCCCGTTGCGCCTGCAAATACTGCGCCTGCGCCGACTGCACCAATGCGTGTGCTTGTTTGATGCGCAGGTCTGCTTTATTGAGGCGCAGTTGTGCCTGGTTCAGCTCCGCCAGCGCGCGAGCCGCCTCCGCTTGTGTGCGTTGCCGCTCTTCGAGCGAGATAGCTCCTGCCCGCAGCAACCGTTCGGCACGAGTGTCCTCTGCCTGCCAATAGGCATGGTTTGTTCGCGCGGCGTCCACCTCCGCCGCCATCTCCTCCCGCTCCGTACGGGCGATCTCCATCTCCTGTTGTGCGGAGATCAGCTCCTGTTGCGCTTTTTGCACCATCGCTTCGGCGGCATCGCGCTGGCGTTGCATCTGGCGCAGCTCTTCCTGCGCTTGCCTGACGGCCGTTTGCATCGCCTCACGCTCGTAGAAGGCAACCGCTGCGCCCTCCTGCGCCTCCTGCAGCCGAGCCGAACGCTCGCGCGTATCCAGCTTTGCGAGCAGCTGTCCTGCCTGCACATGGTCGCCTGGGTAGGCTCTCACCTCCACCAGCCAGCCTTCCGTACGTGCCACAACCTAGGTGTCGTTATAGGCAACGACCGTACCAGTATAGGTGACGCTGGGGGTGAACCAAGTAAGACGCGCTTTCTCAATTGCTACTGGCACTGAACCGACAGGAGTGCCCGTCTGGCTCATGTCCATCGCCTGGGCTTCGAGCACGGTCATGGAGCCGGGCGGGCGTCTGGTGCGAACAATGTACTCTGTGCCCGCGAGCAATACCAGCAGCAACAGCATTGTCCCCCAGTGTCTTCGAACGAACCGTGCAACCGTCCTCACGGTGGCTTCCCTCGCTAGTGGGAATGTTCCTCGTGTTGCATCCCCGATCTATTACCCTGCGCTTTACCCTGTGCCTTCGCGTATTTCTCCGGGTTCTTGCTGAACTCGGGCTTGCACTTCGCGCAGCAGAAGTAGTAGGACCGCCCTTTGTAGCTAGCGGTTTGTGCTTTGCCGGGGTCCTTGACAACCTCGCCGCTTACCGGGCAACGCACTACTTGCTTTGGTGCGTACTTGGCAGGGTTGGTGTTAAACTCGCCCACGCACTTTTTGCAGCAGAAGTAAATGCTTCTTCCTTCATACTGCACGCTGGGTGCCTTCTTCAAGCTCTTGATGGCTTCTCCCGAGACGGGACAGGTCAGTCCACTGTTCGCAACAGGCTTCTGCGGTGCTGCCAGTGCCGTAACGGCGAACAGCGCGACCAGCAGGATAGTTCCGATCGCTCGCATAATGTATCCTCCTCACAGGGGTTCTGCCTGTTACTCCAGGCTACACAAAAAATGCGCGAGTAACTCCGTTTCCTGTTCCCTCGTTTAATTCAGTAGAAAATGCAAAGCGGACCAGGTTGCGGTGGCAAGTTCTACTCTGAACGGAGCCC
>JAPWUZ010000096.1:2500-8885 GCA_028275265.1 Armatimonadota bacterium
ACGAGGACAGGCCCGATACGGTCAAAGTCTTCAACCTGCTCAAAGAGTTGAACCGCCTTGTCGCGGAACAGGGGAAGACGGCGCCGCATCTCATCCCCATCGGCGAACGGGCAGAGGAAATCCGTCGCCGCTTCGAGGAACGCCTCATTTCGGCACAGGAGGCGCTGCATGACCTGGAGGAGATTGTGCGTCAACTGCAAGCTGCGCAGGAAGAACGCCGCTCCAGTCCGCTCTCGCTGCAAGCCTTCGCCGTTGAGTGGTGGTTGCGCACCCAGCACATAGAAGCGGAAAAGGCATCCCAAGCCGCAGCCTCACTGGAAGAAGCCTTTGTCCAGTTTCGGAACTGGATGGTCAGCACCGCCGATGAGCGGGAACTGCGCCATTGCCTCTACAGCGCCTTGCTGCAGCTGGGCGTCAAGAAGGTCGTCGACTGGGCTGATCGCATTCTTGAGCTGTTACGGAGGGCTGCCGAATGAAAAAGGAGACCGCTTCGGGATGGGTGCCGCTGGAAGAGGCGGTTCCGGTGGACCTGTTCAAAGCCGAAGTGCAGGCATGGGCACGGCGGCTTCAGGTTGAGCCACTGGAAATCCACGTCCGCCCGATGAAGCGTAAGTGGGCCAGTTGTTCATCGCGCGGGCGTCTGACTTTTGATACGGACCTGCTGCGCCAGCCGGCGGAGTTCCGTCGTCAGGTGATTGTCCACGAGCTGCTGCACCTCAAGGTACCCAATCACGGCGCACTGTTCCGGTGCTTGTACAGGGCTTACCTCGCGCAGGCGGAGTAACGCAAGGCCGTTCGTTAAACCACCTCACCTTTGCCTGGACGACAGACAGCCGCAGGCAATGCAGGAAATGCGTCTGAACTCCTCTGCTCCCTGCACACCTGCTGCGGCATTTGAGGTATCATCATCACGGAGGGTGAGCGGCCCATGCATCGCCAAGCGGTGAGCTCGGAGCGATACCTCATCCCGTCAGGGAGCTTTGAACCCGCTTATCTGGCGCTGTACCGCAGGGGCGAACTGCAGCGGCGGGCGGAGGAGGCAGTCGCCTCGCTGGAACGGTGTCGCGTCTGTCCGCGCCATTGCGACGTCAACCGTCTGGCGGACGAAAAGGGAATCTGCCGCACGGGCAGGTACGCGCGGGTGTCCAGTTATTTCCCGCACCATGGCGAGGAAGACTGCCTGCGCGGATGGAACGGCAGCGGCACCATCTTCTTCTCATGGTGTAACCTGCGGTGTGTGTTCTGCCAGAACAGCGACATCAGCCACCGCGGCGAAGGCGTAGAAGTCCGCCCCGAGCGGCTGGCAAGCATGATGCTTCACCTGCAGTCGCTGGGCTGTCACAACATCAATCTGGTCACACCCGAACATGTGGTGCCGCAGGTGCTGGAGGCGCTGGTGCTTGCGGTGGAAGGCGGTCTGCGCTTGCCCATCGTGTACAATACCTCCGCCTACGATTCGATGGAGAGCCTGCGCCTGCTGGACGGTGTCGTGGACATCTATATGCCCGATTTCAAGATATGGGACCCCGAGAAGGCACACCGCTACCTGAAGGCGCGAGACTACCCGGAGGTCGCCCGCCGCGTGATTCAGGAGATGCACCGGCAGGTGGGCGTGCTGAAGTTCGACGAGAATGGGCTGGCAAAGCGGGGGGTGCTGGTGCGCCATCTGCTGATGCCGGGCGATGTGGCAGGCACCGAGCATATCCTGCGTTTTCTCGCCGAGCAGGTCGCGCCCGACACTTACGTGAACGTGATGGCGCAATACCACCCCGCGGGCATGGTTTCCTCCGAACGGTACCCCGAAATCAACCGTCGCATCACCGCACAGGAGTACTGGCAGGCAGTCCGCCTCGCGGAGCAGCTGGGCTTACGGCTGGACGAGCGGTTAGCGTGAACTGCTCGAGCGGATGCGGTATGCCTCGCCGTGTATCTCCCGCGCCGCCTGTACCATCTCGGGGTAGGGCGTATCGGTGACGGTGACAAAACCGATGTTGTAGTTTTCGCCGTCGAACCAGCGCCCGGTGAGCGGCTGGTCGTTGTACTGGAACCAGTGGCAGCCCACGAAGTTCGGATGCGTCAACACACTGGTCAGGTAGTCCTTATACATGCGGGCGCGGTCCCGCTGGTCCTTGGCGGCGACCAGTCCGGTGTGAAACATGCCCCTGTCCAGCGCGCCGAAGTGAAACTCGCCGATGATGGCGGGTTTGTCCAGACCCTTCAGAATGGCGTATCGCTCATGCTCCACGCGCGGGGCATAGATGTTGAAGCTGATGACGTCGCAATACTCCGCCGCCGCCTCGACGGCGTCTTGCCCGTACCACGCGAACCGACAGCCCAGATACAGATGATTGGGCGCGAGCTCCTTCAGCACCTGACGCACCGTACGGAAGTACTGCCTCGCAAAGCTTTTGACGAACTCTGCGAAGTCCTGCCTGCGGGCATCGGTGGAGGGTGGCTGCAGTTTCTGAGGTTTCTCCAGCTCCTCCCAGCTGGCGAATGACGTGTTCCATGCGGCATTCAGTTTCTCTATCTGACCGTATTTCTGGCGCAGCTGTTGCACGAAAGCGCGCTTGGCGGGCGAGTTTGCCGCGTCTTCCTGCAACGTGCCGTAAGCCAGCCCGTAACGACCGCCCTCTTCGCCTGCGCCAGCCCAGCTCAGCTCATTGTCCACGAAATAGCCGATGCACCAGGGGTCATCGCCGATGTGCTGCACTACCGGACGCAGGGAATTGCGTACGCTTTGCTCGAATTTGGGGTCAAAGGGGTCGTGCATCCTGCCCCAGTAGTCGCTACCGCTGGAAACGCGTGCGTGGTCGCCGCCGATGTGCGCCGTACCCACATAGGGAACCCTGCCGTTGCGGTGGAAATCCCAATCGGACCAGTTGGCGATGGTGTTAAACCCCCACGAGCGCAGGCGGCGCAGGGTCACGTCCATCCACAGCGGCTTGTAGTTCTCCCCGTACTTGCGCTGAAGGTTCAGAGCGTACCAGTTGATGGTCTTGCCCTCCTTCACCGGTCCCGAGTGCACACCCGATTGATAACCGATGTGCTTTGCCAGCGGACTGCCCTCTTCAGGCAGCCAGGTGAACATCTCCTCGCGTCCGGTGATGAAGGTGGCATCGCCGGTATGCACACAATCCATCCCCAGCGACACAAATAGAGTGCCCGCTGGCGTCACCAGCCACCACTTGCCGTCGTGTTTGGCGGTGCGGAAATAACCCGTCGCCTGCAGCTTGGGACCGCTCTTCCAGCCTCCGTACTCGTCGCGGTCGGGTAGAGTGGGGAATCGCCTCAGCTCCTGTTCCTCCTGCTGGCGTCTCCGTCTCAGGTCTGCCTCGTCCTTCACTTTGCCGGGCCAGTCGCCACCTGCCCACTGCCCAAAGCGGTCGACGATACCTTTGACCGGCGCACTGCCTTCTATCAGGCGGATGTTGTCGATGTGTAGCGTTATCGGCCTGGTTGGACGGTGGAGGAAAACCTGAAACGCCACGATATGGCTCAGGTTCAGCTTGTGCGGGTTTGCTACCCCCAGCAGGATGCCACCTCCCTGCGCCAGAGGCGGCAAGCCTCTCATGCCGAAATCCATCGGGTTGAAGGCTAGGGGCAGCACGTAAGTCTGTGTTTCCCCTGCGCCGATGGTGGTGGTTGCCTGGCGACAGTAGTTCCAGCCGTCGGCGCGCGGGTCGTCGTCTACGCGAATGCCGAACCATACCGGTTCGTTGTTGGGATTATAGATGTCGATCGCCAGCGTACCTGCTCTCGTCCAGTTCCACGCCTGGGCGGGACGGAACATGACGTTCGGCCATTCAGCGGGCTGAAACTCCACCTGCAGGGCCTGCCCTGACAGCTTGCCACCCGCCGGCACGCGCTGTATCCGAACGTCGTTGCGCACCACTTCCTTCAGATGCTCTTCCTTCTCGAAATCGAACAGCACCTGCTGCGCCGACGCGCTGACCAGAAGCCCCATCAACAGGCACATCAGGCTCACTCCCCACCCGTACATGCTGTGACCTCCCTTCGTGTTACCCATAACTCGATACGCCGCTTCGGTGGTTATTCCTCCGTGCCAATGCCACATTGCGGGAGATACCCTGCAGTGGTAAAATACTGTCGGAGGACGATAACGATGCATCGCGACAGCGTGTTGCGGGTGCTTTCCGCGCACTGGAAACAAATCGCAGAGGACTACGGCGTGCGGCGATTGGCTGTGTTCGGCTCGGTGGCGCGTGGGGACGCGACCAGTGGGAGCGACGTGGATATTCTGGTGGAGTTCCTCCATCCTCCGGGTTTCGACAGATACATGCAGCTCAAGTTCTATCTGGAAGCGTTGCTGAGATGCCGCGTAGACCTCGTGATGGATAGTGCGCTCAAGCCTTGGGCGCGAGAGACCGTTCTTCAGGAGGCAATATATGTCCCGGAGCTGGAAACTGTTTCTTCAGGACATCATTGATTCCGGGTCAAAGGTCATACGGCACACGGAGCAGGTCAGCTACGAAGAGTTTGTCTCTAACGAGATACTATATGACGCGGTAATACGCAACCTCGAAATCATTGGCGAGGCTGCAAAGAAGATACCTGAGGACAGCCGAGGGGCACGCGCGGTGCCCCTGCCGGAGTCTATGGTGCCTCCTGAATCTTGATGAAGTCCAGCCCGAACATATAGCGGTCGCCCGTGCTGGCGGGGTTAGTGCCCACCACCTCCACACGCAACACGTTTTGCCCTTGCTTCAACGGCACCCTTCCCAGACTGATTTTGCCCGTGTGGATAACGCCGTTGTTGAACAAGTCTATCACCTCGCCGACGGGCGTGCCATTGACCGACAGGCGGAACTGACCGTAGTCCACCGCTTTGGTCATCGCCACAATCAACTCGTATGTGCCTGCCTTGCTGGCGTTAAAGCCTAGTTCCAGCACATTGCCCGGCTGCGCGCCCGTCCACCACAGCTGCGCCCCACCGCTCCATGCCTCGCCAAAGCCCTGCATATCCTGCGTGGTGACGTTGCCACCGGTGCACCGCAGAACCTTCAGTGCCTCTGCCTCAATGGCATCGGGCTCGCGGTACACCTTCAGCTCCGGCAACTGCACGGGTAAACGCTCCTGCACGGTGGGGAAGCTCCGTGCCCCTTGCTGACGGTCGGTATACCAGTAACCGATGGCGCTGTAGCTCACCTGCACTTCTGCCCAGTGCCATACCTCAATGTCAGCACGGAAGCTCTGCTGGAAGGGCACGTTGTCGATAATGAAGAAACGGTTGTTGGACACATGCCCGTAGCTGCCCGGACCATCGGCACGGGGCTGGTTGTGGTAAGCGTGGGTAAAGGGTGTGGGATTGCCCCATGCGTAGCCGAAGAAATCCTCCGTGCCGGTTCCGAAAGTGCTCGGAAAGTCTTCTCCATCTACGTAGAACTTCTCATCGCCTTCTCCCCACCAGACTTTGACCGGATTTGCCACGCTCAGGGCTACTCCGACGAATCGCCCTGTTCCCTCCGCTTCCGCCATCGTCCAGTCGCGCATCGGACGGGTAGGGATGGGATACTGCGTGTGCCACTGCGCGTGGAAATAGAGTTGTTGACCGCTCCAGCGCGCGGGCTGTACCACCACCCTGCCCGAGAGGCTCAGGGGTTCATCGCCGTCGTTGCGCACGCGCAGCACTGCCCGTTTGGCAAAGGGCATGACCCAGCGGCTGTACATCGTGCCGTTTTGCAGCACACCGCAGGGCAACGCCTGATAAGGGTTTAGACCTGGTCCCGTGCCGAAGAAATCCCCCAGTGGAGACCACACCGAGGGCAGTGTGGCGTCATCCCAGGTGATTTCCAGCACCGCCGCCCGCAACGCCTTCTGCAAGTCTTTTGCCTGCGGCTTCATCTCTATCGCCACCACACGCGCCGGTCCTTGCAGTTCCAGCGTGCGCGAACCGCCTGTGGGAATACTCCAGCGGATGGCATACGCTCGGGAACCAGAAGGAGCGCGCCACGTCGCGTAGGGTTTTGCCAGCCTCCGGGCGACCTGCTCACCCAGCTGGCGCGTACGCTCTACCGTTTCCCATGAGAAGCTCTCCACCGATGTACCGGGCGGGTAGAGCCGGTAGTTCACATGATAGTACATCCCTTCGCCACCTTCTACGGTAACCAGCGCGTGCTTGGCGAAGGGAATGGGGAAGTAGATATTTGCCCCACTGGAACGTACACCCGCCAGCGGAGGTGCGAAGGGGTATCCTTGTGAACCGTCAAACAGCTTCGCGAATTCGCGCTCTATCATCGGTTTCTCGGCACCGTCGATGTAGATGCGCAGAACCCCCTTCGGGTTTGCCGACCAGATGCGCACGATGACGCCCGGACCTGGGATGTCTGCCATCACCATCTCCCTGCGCCCGTTGCGCTCCTCG
>JAPWUZ010000097.1 GCA_028275265.1 Armatimonadota bacterium
TCCCTCGCAGGGAAGGGGGCAAGGGGGTTAGGTAATCTATGCATTCAACCACCAATTTCGAACACCCTCGCCAGACCTTGACATGCTGTGCCAACGTGGATATACTCTTTAACAGAATACGTATTCCACTCCAGAAAGATGCCAGAACTGACGCAAAACCAGATAGCCAGGCTCTCGCGGGTGTCGCAGGCGACCGTCTCGCGGGTGCTGCGTGGAGACCCGCGCGTCAACGAGGAATTGCGCCAGCGGGTGCTGGCGGTCATCGAGAAGCACGGCTACGTTCCCGACGCCCGCGCACAGTCGCTCCGCTCCCTGCGCAGTGGCATTCTGGGGCTGGTCGTGCACCGCTCGCCCCGACGGCTTGCCAGCGACCCCTTTTTCAGCGCGCTCATTGCCGCTATCATTGAGTTCGCCGGCAAAGCGGGCTATCATCTCTGCGTCGATGCCGCCCGCGCCATTCAGTCCCGACGCGCCATTTACGAGGAACTGCTTCGGACGCGACGGGTGGACGGGCTTATCCTCGTGGAACCCCAAACGCAGGACGAACGCATGCCCCGCCTGTTGCAGGAGGGCTTTCCCTTCGTGCTTATCGGTCGCTATGAACCCACCGACGCCGTCTACTCGGTGGATAACGACAACGTGGGCGCGGGACGGATGGCAACCGAGTACTTCATCCGCAAAGGACACCGACGGATTGCCCACATCAGCGGACCTCGCGGGATATTCGTGTGTGAGGACCGCCACGCGGGATACCGGTGTGCGCTGGAGGAAGCCGGGCTGGGGTACTCTTCCGACCTCGTGGCGTGGGGCGACTTTTCCGAGGAGCATGGCTACCGTGCCATGAGCCGCTTGTTGAGCCTTCCCAACCCTCCGACGGCGGTGGTGGCAGTAGATGACCTGGTCGCCATCGGTGCGCTACGGGCGGCGAAGGAACGGGGTGTGTGCATCCCGCATCAGTTGGCAATCATCGGCTTTAACGATTCGCCCTTCTGCCAGTACGTGGAGCCCCCACTCAGCTCGGTGGCGGTGGACATCCGCACCCTCGCGCAGATGGCGACTGATGTGCTGGTCAAGCTCATAGAAGGACGGGAAGTGCCGCAACGCCGCTACATCGTGCCCTGTCATCTGGTGGAAAGGCAAACCACGTAGAATGAAGAGCGGATGTCGCCTCCTCGCCACCCTGTTCTGGCTACTGATTGTTTGCTGTGCATGGGCACAGGAAGGCATCCCGGTTACCTTTCGCCTGCAGCTGGAACAGCCGGCGCAAATCGTGTATCTGGCAGGCACGTTCAACGACTGGCAGTTCCAGCGCAACCCCATGCGTAGCGACGACGGCAAAGTGTGGACGCTCACTCTGCACCTGATGCCCGGCGTCTACCAGTACAAATTCGTGGTGAACGGTACCGACTGGCGCACCGACCCCAACGCCACCCAAAACGTGGACGATGGCATGGGCAACATCAATTCCCTGCTTATCGTCGAAGGCAGGGTAGTCAATCCGCCTGCGCGGGTGGGAGACGGCATTATCACCCGCTCCGCCCTGCGGCATCAGCCGACGGAGCTGTTCTACCTGCACGCGGATAGCACGGAGGCGGTCATCACCCTGCGCACGCGGCGCAATGACGTGCAGAAGGTACAGATAACAGTGCGGGAAGGCAGGCGGTTCGTCACCCGGCAAATGCCTCGCGTGGCGCGAGATACGCTGTTCGAATACTACCGGCTCAGCGCGCCTTTGCGCTCGGCAGAGTATCTTTTTCAGGTACAGGACGGCGCACGACAGGTGTGGCTGTCTCCCGAAGGGACGACCGACCGCAAGCCTGCCCGGTGGTTTCTACTGCAGCCCGATCGCGTGCCCCGTGTGCAGGTGCCGGCATGGACGGCAGACGCCATCTTCTACCAGATTGTGCCCGACCGCTTTCTGAACGCCGACCCTTCCAACGACCCCGACCCCACCCAACCTCTGGACGAAACGGGACGCACCGACCAGTTCTTCGGCGGCGACCTGTGGGGAATCGTGAAAAAGGTGAACCATCTGCATTCGCTGGGCGTGACCGCGCTGTATCTCACGCCTATCTTCACCTCCGTGACCCACCACAAGTACGACACTGACGACTACACCCGGGTAGACCCCCACCTCGGCGGGGATGAGGCATTCTTCGCTCTCTCAAGGGAGCTGAGAAAACGGGGAATGCGCCTGGTGCTGGACGGCGTGTTCAATCATGTGGGCGTGTTCTTCTTTGCCTTTCGCGACCTGCTGGAGAAACAGGAGGCTTCCGCTTATCGCGACTGGTTCACGGTGCACCGCTTTCCGGTGAAGATTGAGAGCCCACCTTCTTACTCCGCCTGGTGGAACATCCCGTATGTGCCCAAGTTGAACCATGAGAACCCCGCCGTGCGCCGCTATCTGCTGGACGTGGTTATCCGTTGGATGCGGCGCGTTGCCATCGATGGCTGGCGGCTCGATACGGCAAACGAGGTACCCGACCTTTTCTGGCGCGAGTTTCGGCGGGAGGTCAAGCAGGTGCGTCCCGATGCCGTGATTATCGGCGAGATTTGGGGCGATGCCTCTCACTGGCTGCATGGGGACATGTTCGACGCGGTGATGAACTATCCCTGGCGCGGGGTGGTGCTGGACTGGGTGGCATACCGGCGCGTTCCGCCATCGGTGTTGGATGAGAAACTGCGCCTGCTGGCGATGACCTATCCTCGTGCCGTCACCTATGGCATGTACAACATGCTCAGCAGTCACGATACCCATCGCCTGCGCACCGTATGCGGCGGCGACTGGCGCAGGGTGCGACTGGCGTTCCTGTTGCAGATGACTTTGCCCGGTGCTCCCGCCATCTACTATGGCGACGAGGTGGGCATGGAAGGCGGAAACATCCCCGACAACCGCCGCCCAATGGACTGGAACCCATCCGCCGAGGGCAGGGCATTGCGCGATTACGTCGCCGCCCTGATCCGCCTGCGCAAACAGCTGCCCGCCCTGCGGCGCGGCGAGTGGAACACCCTGCTCACCGATGACAAACAGAACCTGTATGCCTACCTGCGCACGCAGGGCAAACAGCAGGTGCTGGTGGTCATCAATAACGGCGAGAAGCCAGCCAGCGTTCGACTGCAAGTGCCCACAAAGGCACGCGCTTTTCGCATCGTGCTGCGCTCTGATGAAAGCAAGACGTCACCTCATTTTGTGATCGAGCGCAACGGATGGCTGTCCCTCAAGATGCCTGCGATGACCGGCTGGGTGTTGCTGCCTTCCTCTCCTTGACAATCTCTCCGGCAACCGATACACTGCTAAAGGTTTGAACCCACAGGTTTTCGCCAGATTGTCCGGAGGCAAAGAGATGCAATACCTCATCCGTGAATATCGGCGGGATGACCCTGAGGACGCACGCAAGCTGGCCGACATGTGGAACGAATCGGACAAAGCCTGGCCCGGAGGCTTCACTCACGGCGTGCCTCTCAGCGCCGAGCACATCCAGCAGTGGATAGGAAACGCTTCGCGCCTGGCGATATTCGTGGTGGAGTTTGGCGGGCAGATTGTCGGCTATGGCGACCTGTATGCCCAGAAAGGGCAAAACGAGGTAGCCTATATCAACCTGTTGAGCGTCTCCCCGGCGCATCAAGGCAAAGGGCTGGGACGTGACCTCATTCTCACCATCTTGAGGCGCACCGTGGGGCTGGGCTACAAGCAGCTGACTCTGCACACATGGCCCGGCAACCTGCAGGCAGTGCCCCTCTACAAGAAGACGGGTTTCTTCTGGAAGCCCGATACCAGCGTGTACATGCAGAACTTCATCCCGACTATCCTCACTCTGCCCATTGCTCAGGAGTTTTTTGCCCGGCATGACTGGTACAGAACCTTCCGACGCGATCTGTCGGTGCAACCCGATGACCAGCGATGGAAAGGCGTTCCCGTTTATATCTACGAGTGGGAAGCAGACAACGAGACTTTGCGAGTGGTGATAGACCGCGAGGCGGAAGCGGTAACAGCGCTGGAAACCAATCGGCTGGCGGTGTCGTGTTCCACAGGTTGCGAGAGGCTGGCGGCGGGACTGAGAGGTACAGCGCGGTGGGAGATAGAAAACAGACAATCTCAGCCGGTGACTGTGGGCATCATTGCCCAGGGCGAGGAGGGTATCCTGCTGGAGGTGCAGGAGGGAGCTGTGGTGCAGGAACATCTGACGCTGGAGCGCGAATACCGCCTGCATCCGCAAGCACGCCCCTCCGATGCGAATCGCCCCGCCTCTAAAATCCGCTCTACGCTTCTGGTGGACGGCATGCCGATAGAGCTGGGCAGCGGCGTACGTATCTTGCCTGCGGTAGACATCCTGTTCAACGGCTGCGGTCTTTACTGTGGAAAGCCGGAGAGGGTAACGGTCAACCTGCGCAGCTACCTGCCTTTCTCCATCAGGGGGCGAGTACTGGTGGAGCAGTTTCCGGGGCTAATTACAGGAACCCCGCAGATGCCTTTTGAAATAGAGGCAGAGAGCTGGAGCGCGGTCACCATGGTGGTAACCCCTTACGAATCCGGCGTTCTCACCCCTCGTTTGCAGGTTGTGTTGGAAGAGGCGCTGGACGAGCAGAAGGCGCGGGAGGTCGGTTTTGAAGCACCTCTTCGCTGTCGCCCCAAACAGATTGCCCTGCGAGTGCTGGATACCGGCAAAGTGTTGGGCAGTATCCTGCCCGAATCGAATGAGGCAGTGCTGGAGAACACCACACTGACGGTCAGCATTTCGTTGCAGGGAGGTACACTGCGGGTTCGTCACCGCCTGCTGGACACGGAGGTGATGTGGCAGGAGCCAGGTTCGCTCGGACCGCCTTTCGAAGAATGGCAGCAGGTACCGAGAAACTTCTCCGCACGCCTGAAGGAGTCCGCTGGGGCGTCGACCCTCGTCATCGAGATGCCGACCGCTGACGACCCCCAGCTGATACTGGAGAAGTGGATTACCCTGACCGCGTCGTCGGTGGTGCAGGTGCAGTGGCGGGTGGTGAATAGCGGCGAAAAGCCCTTCTCCGGTAAGCTGAGGGTTACCACAGGTGTTCCCCGAAACCGCTGGATAGCCATCCCTCTGAAAGAGGGCATCCTTCACGAACCGGTAGAGGGCTGGGGCGAGTTCCCTTTGGGCTATGCCGACCTGCCCTTGAGCGAATCAGAGTACTCCGAGCAGTGGATTGCCTGGGAGGAAGACGGACGCGCTGTGGGGGTGATATGGGAGGAGTGCCATGAGCAGGAGATAAATCCCCAGCAGATGTGTCACGACTTCATCGTGCCGGACGTGCCTCCACAGGGCAGCTTCTTCTTGCCTGCCATGTACCTGCTGCCGGAGGCTGGAAACTGGCGGGACGTACGCCGATGGTGGGTCAGGCTTGCTGAACCTGAGGACGAGGTACCTTCTTCGCCTCCTGTGGTTTCGCTTACCGAGGTTCGGCTGGAGCCTGTGCCCCTGCTGTTGCTGGAAGATGAGGTACAAGTGTCGCTGAGCGTGTACCATAGGCGGCTGAAATCGCTGACCGGTACACTCCGCCTGCAGTCACCACTTGCCGCTTTCCGAAAGGCGCAGTTCGTGCTGGAAAACGTGAACCTGAAGCACCCCTTCCACGAGCAGATTCAGATGGTGAGCATGCTTGCCGGTAACGATGCCTTTGCGGTTCAGGCGGTGCTGGATACAGAGACCACCTCGCGCGAGTTCTCTCTTCCGGTGCTGAAAGCGGGCGATTTGCGCTGTGCGTTTTCCGTTCAGCAGGATGGGGAGATGTACGTCGTGGACAACGGGAGGATGCGCTTGCAGGTCGCTCCGCACTTCGGCGGCTCGCTGGTGTCGCTGGAAGCGGACGGTGTGAACCATCTGTTCAGCGCATACCCCGAGCCGCGACCGTTTCTGTGGTTCAATCCCTGGTTTGGGGGCGTCCATCCGGTATGTGAGGAGTTGTGGAGCCGTATCCTCGAAGACGCCCTGTTCACCGCGGAGCCGTTTGAAGTCTACGGCGAAAGAGGTTTCCCGTGGAAGGGTGTTCGGGTGGCTACAAAGCCACGGCACCGTGACTGGCGCTGGTTACGTTTGGAATGCGAGTACCTGACGCTGCCCGGTAGCAACCTGCTTGCCCTGTGCCTGCGCGTACGCAACCTTACCACGGCGGAGAGACGCGCTTCGTTTGGCGTGGCAGTCTGGTGTCAACCATCGGGACAACGTGAAGAGGCGGTGGCGCTTTACGAGCGCGGTGGTCAGGAGGCGGCACGGCGTCGGAGCGACTATTCTGTAGATATCCGCAGCGGCAGATGGGCGGCGGTACAGCATGGTCAAACGGGGGCGACACTGCTGCTGGTACAGCCATCTGCTGAGGGATACGTGGAGGTGATGGACTGCGGCAGACAGGGACCGCATCTGACGGCGATGGAAAACTGGCGTATGCAGGCTTACGAGTGCAAAGAGATGCTTGTCTGGCTGGTGCTGACGCGGAGCGGTGAGCGACTGAAAGTCTACCGCGAGGCACTCGGAGCACTGGAAAAGCTGCCGTAACTGGGCGGAGGTGGCGCAACCGTCTGGCGTACAACCAGCTCCGCAGGTAGCAGCAGGTTGTGTTGAAGGCGCGTACCCGTCTCGATTTGCTGCAGCAGGAGTTCCGCTGCCTTCAAGCCGATATCGAACATGGGCTGTCGAAAGGTGGTTAGCGCGGGAGAGATAAAGGCGGACTCTTCGGAATCGTCAAAGCCGATGATGGAGATGTCCTCCGGTACCCGCACACCCATTTCGCGCAGCACGTGCAGGGCACCAATCGCCATCTTGTCGTTGCCGCACACCACCGCCGTCGGGCGCGGGTCGGCACGCAACAGCTGCACGATACCCACCTCCCCCGACTCGATACGGTAGTCGCCTTCAAATCGCCATGACGGGTTGGGTTCAATGCCCGCTTCTCGCAGCGCCATCAGATAGCCCTGCTCGCGCCGTCGTGCGCTCCACTGCCTCATGTCGCCCGTGATGATGCCGATGCGCCGGTGCCCCAGCTCGATCAGCCACCGTACCGCCTGATAGGTCGCCGCGATATCTTCCACGTCCACGCAGGGCAGTTTCACCGTCGGAGGGATACTCCCTGCCACTACGGTGGGAACGTCGCTCTTCTCCATCAGCCGAAGGACGGGATTGTCTGCGAAAAGGGCGACCAGAGCCACCCCGTCCACCGACCCATCCACAATGTAGTCCATCGCCTTCTCGGGGTTGTCTGCGGGTACCCGAACAATCTTCACCTGGTACTCATGCTCGGTTGCCTCGTGCAGAATGCCGTCCAGTATCAACCCGAAATAGGCGTTATGGGACACGAAACCGAGGTGTCTTTCCGCCACGACGCCGAGCGTGAAGGTGCGCCGGCGGGCAAGGCTGCGCGCGAGACGGTTGGGACGATAGCCCAGCTGCTCCACGACCGCCCACACGCGCTGCGCCGTCTCCGGAGAATAGAACCCCTGCTTGCCGTACAGCACATTGGAGACGGTAGAGATGGAAACCCCCGCCGCCTCGGCAACCTCTCGAATCGTGGGCGATTTTTTAGCCGTTCTCATGGCTCCTCCCGTTTGTATATTATCGTACCACAGCCGAGAGCAGCAAGGGTTTCTTCCCTGTGTTAACGTCCGTAGTTTGCTGCAGGAGCTTGCTGCTGGCGGGCGTTGTACTCCAGCCACTGCTTCACCTGGGGCGGCACGTTCGGGTTGCTTTGTACCGCGCCAATCTGCTGTTCCAGCGCCGTTGCCTCGCGCGCTGCCTCCGGAGTAACCTTACCCCCTGCTTGTTGGCGGAAACTCCACACCGCCACCACCACAGCCAGCACCACGACTGCCCCAAGCACCAGCAGTGCCAGTCTTTGTCTGTCCATTGGAGCCTCCAACGAGAAGGGGGCAGGCATACGCCTGCCCCCTCTGGGTCACGGATTACCGTCCACTGCGCGGCGCGAAGTACATCTGAGCATTCGGTTTGTTCTTCACGCAGCCGGCGATGGGCGAGCCGGGCATCTCCCAGACCATGTTGCCCCACGAGTTGGAGCAGGCGTTGTCACCCGGGTAGGTCTCGGTGCTGTACATCAGGTTCGAACCCTTGACCACCTTGACATGCCCATCCACCAGTGCCACGACAGTGGTGCCGTTGTAACGGTCCTGCGCTTTGCGCCAGCCGAAGGTGGGACCGAATTCGCCAGTGGTATTGGCGACCTCGTCGAACGATTCGTTGAGCAGAATAAGCTGTGCCGGTTCGGCGAAGCCTGCCAAGCGCCCCGGCTGCGCCAGGTCCTCACTGCACTTGTACCAGCCCTGCGGACAGCCCCAGTCGTACGCCCAGAAGACGTGTGTGATGGAGTTGTTCATGGCATAGGAAAAGATAGGCGCCTGCGGGGTTGTCTTGCAGTTGTTCGGGTCGCCACCGCAGATGTCGGACAGACGCACCCCTGCGCCGTCCACCGACGGAGCGGTTTTGCTCCAAGCAGGTGAGACGACGATGCTGGCGAATTCCCGCCAGTTCTTAGGATCGTAAGGGTCAAACCAGCTGCCATCCGGGTTGCGCCGTTTCTCACCGCCATTCTTGGTGTAGGGATACACCAGTTCGGGCCAGTGCCAGAGACCACCATCCGGATGTCCCCCTCCTATGGTCGGGCAGAGGGTCTCATCATAGTCCTGCGCGTACATCTGATGCGCCAGAGCCAGCTGTTTCAGGTTGCTGACACTCTTCGCCTTGCGGGCGTTTTCCCGTGCTTGTGCGAACACGGGAAACAGGATCGCTGCCAGTATCGCGATAATCGCGATAACCACCAGCAATTCGATGAGCGTAAAAGCGTGTCTTTTCATGTTTGCACCCCCTTAGGTTATTGAGTTTG
>JAPWUZ010000031.1 GCA_028275265.1 Armatimonadota bacterium
TCGGTCTGAAACGGAGGACGTCATTCGTGTCGCTGTTGCGGGTGCGTGCGGGCGCATGGGCACGCTGGTGGTGCAGACGGTGCTGAAACAACCCGACATGTTGCTGGTGGGCGCGATAGACAAACAATACGTTGGCGAAGACATCGGCACCATAGCCGCAGAACACCCCATCGGCATCACCGTGACCGACCACCTGAGCGATGCGCTGTCGCAGACCCAGCCTCACGTGCTGGTGGACTTTACCACTCTTGGCGCAGCGGTGAGCCATATTTATACCGCGCTGGAGCATGGCGTGATTCCCATCGTGGGAACTAGCGGCTTTTCCGCCCAAACGCTTTCTGACGTCCGCGAGGCGGTAGAACGCACCGGCACTGCCTGCATTATCGTGCCGAACTTCGCCATCGGCGCGGTGCTGATGATGCAGTTCGCCAGGGAAGCTGCGCCTTACTTCCCCAATGTGGAGATTATCGAAATGCACCATGATGGCAAGATAGACGCTCCGTCGGGCACGGCGATACGCACTGCTGAAGTCATCGCTGCTGCGCGTACCGAACGCCCACGCCAGATTGCTCAGGAGCAGAAGTTCGAAGGGGCGCGCGGCGCGAGCGTTGCCAGCGTGCCTGTGCATAGCGTTCGGTTGCCCGGTCTGGTGGCGCACCAGATGGTCATATTCGGTGGACAGGGTGAAACGCTTACCATCCGCCACGATTCCATAGACAGGCAGTCCTTCATGCCCGGTGTGATGCTTGCTATCCGTAAAGCGCGGCAGGTACGGGGACTGGTAGTGGGACTGGAGCATCTGCTGTAGAAAAACGGCAGGAGGTGCGGAGATGAAACTCTTTCTGGATACCGCCAACATCGAGGAGATTAAGACCGCCTGGAGTTGGGGGGCGATTGAGGGTGTAACCACCAACCCCTCGCTGGTGGCGAAGGAGGGACGTCCGTTCAAGGACATCGTGCGGGAAATCTGCGAGATTGTGAATCCGGGTGACATCAGTGCGGAGGTAGTCAGTCTGGATGCAGAGGGTATGATTCGGGAGGCGCGTGAAGTCGCCAGCTGGCATCCCAACATCGTGGTCAAAATCCCCATGACGAAAGAAGGCATGAAGGCGGTGCGGGTGCTTTCACAGGAGGGCATCCGGTGCAACGTGACGCTGGTGTTTAGCCTCTCGCAGGCGTTTCTGGCAGCGAAGGCAGGGGCATACTACATCAGCAACTTTGTGGGGCGCGTGGACGATATCAGCGGCGAGGGCATGAACGCTGTGCGCGACACGGTGAACATGATTAAAGAATACGGTTTCAAAAGCCAAGTGCTGGTCGCCAGCGTGCGTCATCCCATGCACGTGGTGGAAGCACTGCGGGCAGGGGCACATGCCTGCACCGTGCCGTTCAAGGTGCTGGAGCAACTCTATCAACATCCGCTGACGGACATCGGTATCCAGCGGTTTCTCGCGGATTGGGAGAAATCGGGGGCAAGGATTTTCGGATGACCCAAAACATGACGTGGATAACAGGTTCTGTGACTGCGCCGCGCGGTTTTCGGGCGGCGGGAGTGCGCTGTGGCATCAAGTCGCAGGGTAAAGACCTCGCGCTTATCGTTTCGGATACGCCGGCAACGGTCGCCGGAATGTTCACCACCAACCGCGCGGCAGCACCGTGCGTGCGCTACTCGCGTCACGTGGTGGAAGCAGGAACCGCCCGCGCCATCATCGCCAACAGCGGCAACGCGAACGCCGCCACCGGCGAAGAGGGCTTCATGGACAATGTGCGCATGGCACAGAAAGTGGCGCAGCTGCTGGAATGCCCACCGGCACAGGTGGTGACTGCCAGCACGGGCATCATCGGTCACCGATTGCCCATCGAGAAGGTAGAAAAGGGCATCGAGCAGGCGATGCTGGAACTCTCTCCGGATGGCGGTAACGCAGCTGCTGAAGCCATCATGACCACCGATACCGTGCCCAAGCAGGAAGCCATTCGCCTGCACCTGCCCGCGGGCGCAGTGCATATCGGCGGCATTGCTAAAGGTGCGGGGATGATTGCTCCCAATATGGCAACCATGCTCTGTTTTCTCACCACCGACGCACAGATTGCCTCGCCAGCGCTGCAGCAGGTGCTGAAAGACGCCGTGGAACGCTCCTTCCACTGCCTCACCATCGACTCCGACACCAGCACCAACGACATGGTGGTGATTTTAGCCAACGGGCAGTCGGGGGTGGACGTACATCGCTATCTGAACGATTTCCAGATGGCTCTAGAGAACCTGTGTATTCGTCTGGCTCAGCGCATCGCGCGTGACGGCGAGGGAGCCACCAAGCTGGTGGAGATTGAGGTGCGCGGCGCGCCCACCTTCACGCAGGCGCGCAAAATGGCGAAGACGGTGGCGGAGTCGCCGTTGGTGAAGACCGCCCTCTTCGGCAACGACCCGAACTGGGGACGTGTTCTGGCGGCGATGGGACGCAGTGGGGTCGATTTTGACCCCGATCGAGCGCAAATCGCCCTGCAGGGCACACTGGTGTATACCGAGGGTAAACCAACCGCCTTTGATGCACGTGAGCTGCATGAACAGCTGAAGACGGATACGGTCACCATCGTCATCGACCTGCAGGAAGGCACCGAACACGCTACCGTGTGGACGTGCGACTTCAGCTACGATTACGTGCGCATCAACGCGGAGTACCACACCTAGACCGGAGGTAGACCCAATGGTGTCAGCCGCTGCGGGTTATCATGCCCTCGTGTACAGGGTCACATCCTTCACTCAAACTCTTGCAGCGCTCGCTGGAGTAGGTCATCTACGCCCAGCTGTTCAGCAAAAGAGTGCATGTAATCGGTGTCGAGCGTATTGCCCTGCAGGCGCAATACACCCAGCGCATCCTTCCACTGCTGTGCGGCAACCTCTCTGCCCTGCCGGTACCACCACAGTTTGGCGAGAACAGCCTCTTCGGGAGCCACGACGGACACCAGAGAGGATGCCTCGGGATGCAGGGAGTAACGGCGCGCACGAGAAATCACTGCTCGATCGAGCGGATGGTCTCGAGCCACAAAAACGTCCACTTTGAGCACCGTTTCGCGGTGAATCAGGTTGAAGCTCTCCCGGCGTGCAACAGCATCGGAAATCATAGCAGCATCCACGTAAAACTCGGTCTGTAGCATCTTCGCCATGGGGGCAACATGCTCTACTTTCAAGTCGGCGACAATGTCGACGTCCTGAGTGGCGCGTGCCACTCCGTACAGCGCGGTCGCGATGGAACCCGAAATCGCATAATCAACCTTCAGGTTCTCCAGCACAAAAGTCACCTTCAGAGTGACCGCAATGGGTTCAGGCATCATCGGCATATCTCCGTAAACTTTCTGCGCCAGTTTCTCGCCCAGCAACAAGCCAGCCAAACGGCGACGCAGCTCAGCCTCACTGGCGTTCGGGTAGCGGGCTCGCAGACCGCTCCACAGCAGTGACTTCACTGCGGCGTTCAGTTCCGCCACCATCTGCATTTTGCGCCACGTTGGCAGCTGGCGTAACATCTCGACCAGTTGCTGTTCCACACGCGGGTCGGTATCTTCAAACAAGCATCCCATCCAACCGACACTCACGACTCGGAGAAGTATTCCTCCAGATGTTCGCGCAGCAGGGCGCGGGCGCGATGCAGGCGTGCCTTCACCGCTGCTACGGTTAAGCCGGTGCGTTCGGCGGTCTCCTGATTGGACAGGTCTTCCATGTCGCGCAGCACCAGCACCTCGCGCAGGTTCGGAGGCAGTTTATCCACCGCCTCGCGCACCTTCTGCCGTATCTCCTCGTCCAGCACCACCTGCTGCGGGTTCTGCGCGCTCAAATCGGTCATCTGGCGCAGCAGCGTTTCGGCATCCTCCTCTTCACCGAGCGGCTGGTCGAGCGAGACGGTAGGATGCGCCAGCATCTGCTGCTGTTTGCGCACGCACAGGTTGCGCGCGATGCGATAGAGCCACGTGGCAAAGGAGGCGTCACCTCGAAATTGTGGCAGGGCGCGGAAGGCGCGTATCAACGCTTCCTGCAACACGTCCGCCGCCAGGTCCGGGTTGGCGCAGGCACGGGTCATCGCGCGGTACACCTGTGCCTGGTAGCGGTGCACCAGCCTGTCAAAGGCACGGCTGTCGCCCTGTTGCGCGGCGCGAATCAGGTAGCGGTCTTCACGAGTGGACATCGATTTTTCCCTCTTTGTCTGCTCATTGGTTCACACGTTCCTACCCCGCGAGAATGCGCTTTATCATGCCCAGCGTCTCGTCTATCTGCTCGGGCTTCTCGAATCCGATGATAAAGTTATCCACGCACTGCTGTGTCAGCACAAACCGCAGGCTTTCTTCACGCTCTTGCGGGGTCTGGAATCTGCCTTCGCCGAAAATCTTCATGCCGACGACGCCTTTTCCCGCCGCTCGCATCTGGCGCAGCAGTTCGGCAATCTCTTCGGGTTTACCGTCCATTGCCGTGCCCCGATGGTTGATGCGCGCCAGCTGCACCTGCACCCAGGGCGAAGCCTGCGACACCTTGAGGGCGGGAAGGCTGTGGCAGGAGGTGCCGTGCGCCCGGATAATCTTCTTTTGTCGCGCCTCTTCCAGCGCATCCCGCATCGCACGCAGGTCATCTGCCCACGTCGGGGATGTGGTACAATGGAGCAGCACGATGTCAATGTAGTCTGTGTCCAGCTCCTGTCGGAAGCGGTCCAGCGCGCGTTTCGCATCGGTCTCCGGCTCCGGTAAACCCATCGGGCTGAACCAGATTTTGCTCTGGATGACTATCTTCTCACGCGGTATCCCCCTCAGCGCGTCGCGGAGGAAGGTGTGCGTGCCATAGAGGTCAGCGGTGTCGAAGAAGGTGATACCGCTATCGTAGGCGTGCCGAACCAGCGCGATAAACGCCTCCTTGCCCATGCGGGTATGATTGGATTGGCGCATCCAGCCGCGCACGCCGGTACCGATACTGACAAAAGACGCCTTGATGCCCGTTTTACCCAGCGCTACCTGTTCCACCGGCGACCGCACTGGGGGCTTTTGCTCCGTATTGGCAACACCTTCGAGTAGCATTCCTCCTGCCCCCGCCAGAACAGTGCCGATAAACTCCCTTCGTGTCAGTGAACGCATCTGATACTCCTCCTGCTAGAGTGTGGAACCACCCAGTATTCGCTGTGCCAGCCGTTGCCGAAGCTCAGGGGACAGCATTTCGTGCAGCGCGCTCGCGGGGTCGGGCAGTTGCTCCCCGCTGAACCACGCCCGCTTCACCCGAAAGCCCGGCAACACGCGGCTCTCGAACCAGCCTTCGTCGTTCTCTTCCATAGGCACGAAGCTGCCCTGCTCCAGCACGAACACACTCAACCCCCGATGGCGTGGACGCGAGTCGATAAGCCAGTATTCGCGCACCGCTTCGCGCTCATACTCCAGAAATTTCTCCACACGGTCGCGACGGACACTATCCTCCGAGACGACCTCCACTACCAGGTCCGGTCCGCCAGTGAAACGTTCCTCCGACAGGTTCTGCAGGCGTTCTCCAGTAATAACAAGGATGTCCGGTTCACGCGAGGACGGACGGCTGGGTAGAAACACCTCGAAGGGAGCAATAATCACTTTGCTCTGTTCCCGAAGCGATGCCAGGGATTGCAACAGAAAATACAGCAAGCCGACGATTGTTTGGTGCGGTTCTTTTGGCGGCATGAGCAAAATAACCTCCCCGTCTACCCATTCGGCGTAGGTGTCCTCGCCTGCCCACTTCAAGAACTCCTCATAACTCATTCGCAGCCGTTCGGTTTTCAGTGCGGTCTGCATGGCACATCGACCTCCGCCTGTATTATACGCTTTCCACAAAGGGGCTGTCTACGTCAGCGTCGGGTACAGCGCCAGGGATGAGGTCCGCAAACACCCCTCTCCCGCAGCGTCGGGAGAGGCGCAGGGGGTGAGGGCAAACCACCCCAGCAGATTTTTCCAAAAAATTCCTCCGAACCCCGCAAAAATGCCTTGACAAATCTACAATGGGTTTGCTATTATCAACATAGTAGAGCAGTCTCCCGCGGTTTCTGGAAGTTCCTGAAGGCTTTCAAAACCATCACACAAGGAGGGTGCTGAAAAATGCTACGACGGTTTCCTTACCTGCGCACACTCGCTACGGTGTGCATCCTGAGCCTCACCGTGCAGGTGGCGGCTCCGCTCTTCGCTTCCCCCGGCACAAGGGGGGGGTAAAAGCGACAGTTGCGAACCTTTCCACTGACAACATTCCCTCTTCTTCCAAACTCCTCACGTGGGCAAATAGTCTATGGAACCTCCTGATCTCTTCCCTGCAATCCGCCAATCCGCCTCTGTCACCCGCGCCGGGTTCCCCGCAGCCCTGGCAGCCGGGCTATCCCGTCTATTCGGGGGTGGTCAACCTGGCAACGGGTAACCTGCAACTGGTGCATCCGGTGTGTGGCTGGGGTGGCAAAGGGGGCGGCATCTCCTTTGTGCTGACTTTCAACAGCCAGAGCGCACGCAGCAGCAGCTTGGGTCCGAAGTGGACGCACTCCTACAACTGGCAGGTGCTGTCGCAGAGCAACCAAGCCATCGTGCTGGCTGGGGACGGCACGGAGACGGTGTTCACGCTTTCCGGCGGTCAATATGTGCCTCCGGCAGGGGTGTATGACCAGCTGGTGCGCAACGCGGACAACACCTGGACGCTGACGCACAAGGGCGGGTTGACCCGTTATTTCCTTGCCGACGGCAGGTTAGACCGCATCGTAGACCTGAACGGCAACACGGTGCAGTGCGCCTACAGCGGGGGCAATCTGGTGTCGGTGACAGATGCCTCCGGTCGGGTGTTGCAGTTGGGATACAGCGGTTCGCGGCTGACGAGCGTCACCGACGCGGAGGGCAGGGTATGGACGTTGAGTTACGACGGCAGCGGTCGTCTGGTGTCGGTGAATGACCCGCTGTTGAACGGGGTGAGTTACTCCACGCAGTTCGGGTATGACGCCAACAACAACGTGGTTCGTATCACGAACCGCTTGGGCAAGACATGGAGTTACGGTTACAGCACGAACAGTCGGTTTGCGAGCATGACCGACCCCGACGGTCGGGTATGGAGTTTGAGTTATTCGGCGCCTGGGGGTGGTTTGGGAGCGGTTCGGATCGAACCGAACGCCATCGGCGTGGAGCCGGACGATGTGGTGAGTGTTGGGAAGGTAAGCGACCCGACGGGCTTTTGGCAGACTTACGGTATGAACGCGATGGGGGAGTGGCGCACCACGACGGATGCGCTGGGCAACCAGACGCAGTTGGAATATGACGGGGCGCACAATCGGGTGAAGTTGCGGCAGCCGTCGGGTGCGGTGTGGCAATACACCTACGACAGCCGTGGCAATGTGTTGACGGTGAAGGACCCGCTGAACAACACCACCAGTTACCAGTATGGCAGTTACGACCGGGTGACGCTGGTGCAGGACCCGCTGGGCAACCAGACGCACTACGGTTATGACGCGCGGGGCAATCTGACGCAGGTGACCGACCCGTTGGGCAACACCACCAGTTACACGGTGGACAGTTCGGGTTTGGTGACGGCAGTGACCGACCCGATGGGCAGGCAGACGCAGTTCAGTTACGACAGCACGGGCAACCTGACGCAGGTTCGCGACCCGCTGGGCAACACCACGCGGTATACCTATCAGTGCTGCCGAGTTGTTCAGCGCACGGACGCGCTGGGCAGAGTGACTACGTACAGTTACGATGCGTGGGGTCGGCTGATAGGGATAGACTACCCGCAGAGCGCGGACGTGTCGTTGCAGTATGATGCGGAGGGTCGTCTGGTGCAGGCGGTAGACGGCACGGGCACGCGCACCTTTGAGTATGACAGTTGGGGCAGGCGGATAAGGCAGACCGCGCCCGCGGGCACGACGACGGCGACGTATGACGCGGCGGGGCGGTTGACCAGCCAGACGGACGTGACAGGCAGGCAGATTACGTATCAGTATGACGGTGCAGGCAGGCTGGTTCGGGTGTCCGACCCAACGAGTTGGGTGTAGTATGCCTACAACGCGAACAGCGCGGTGGTGCGGGAGACCTACTCGAACAACACGCGGGTGGAGTATGTGTATGACAGCGCGGGACGGGTGACGAGCGTGCAGCATCGGGTGAACTCGACGGGCGCGCTGATTATCGGCTACGCGGTGACGTATGACGCGGCGGGCAGGGTGGTTCGCATCAACGAGTCTCCGTCCAATGCGGTGACGACGTATCAGTATGACGGTGCGGGTCGGAGGCTTCGGGAGGAGCGGACGGTGAACCGCCCGTATTTGGGGGAGTATCAGTATGACGCCTCGGGCAACCGCACTTTCGCGCGTCGTGTAGAGAACGGTGTAGAGACGCATCGTGGCACGTATACGTATGACGGTGCGGGCAGGCTGATACAGGTAGTGGATGCGGCGACGAACACGACGGAGACGTATGTGTGGAACGCGGATGGCACGCTGGCGAGTTTTCCGGGGCCGGGCTACACGCGGCTGCTGGAGTATGACGAGGAGGGTCGGCTGGTTCGCATCCGTCGGGACTACGGCGGGGGCAACGTGCAGCTGGCGTATGAGTATGGCTACGGTTTTGACGGCGGTCGTCGCTGGCGGAAGGACTACGTGAACGGGGTGTGGACGCGGTATCCCTGTGGGGTAGCGTGCGGCGCCGGCGAGTTAGTGGAGCAGACGTCCGACCTGTCGGGCAGCCAGTGGACGACGAGTGCCCTGTATCTGCAGGGCATCTCGCTGGTACGGCGGAACAACGAATGGCACCACTTTGACCCGTTGGGCACGGCGCAGGTGATAACGAACGGCAGTGCGCAGGTGGTGAGCAACAACCTGTATGACGTGTTCGGGGTGTTGCGCTATCAGCAGGGCAGCGCGCAGACGCCGTGGAGGTGGCAATGGATACAGTGGGGATGGGGAGGGTTGACGATGGTGCGCTCTGGTAACCGCCGGAGTTCTGGATGAACTGAGAAGAAGGGTGTTCCGTAAGCCCGCCAGACTCCATTTGGGGGGCGAGGCTCTCGACGAGCCGTTAAACGCTTCTCCGTGATGAACATCCCCGTCTGCGCCTCCCACTAAGTCACGCCGTCCTGTTCAGCCCTCGCGGTAGTATCTTTTGTGCGCTGGCGATAGATAGCGCCACACATACTGCCCCCACGGTTTGCGGTAGGTACGGCACAGGTAGCGGTTCGCCTGCTCGTCGCCGATAACTATCTCCTGTTTGGCATCCCAGTGCACTGCCCGCTTTGTCCGCAGTGCGATGTTCGCCAGATGCATGGCGTTGGTGGACCAGTGTCCCCACTCGATGGGTGCTACAGGCTGTTTGCGGCTTTTCACGCAGTCCAGAAAGTTGCGCACATGCGGCTCATCCTGTGGACTGCCGCCCCGCTGCACGGGACGGGTGCGGTCGCCTTCGGGATATATCTCGAAGCCCTCCCGCAGCAGGCGCATGGTGCCGTTCGTGCCGTAGAAGGCAATGCCATACCCGCTGCCCTCGATGGGGTGCGCATTCGCATGGTAGACCGATGCCTGCACATGGAAATCGCCATAGTCCAGCAGGGCATCCTGCGTATCCGGCGTGGTGCGGTTGTCCCGCAAAGCATACTTGCCACCGGTGGACACCGCCATGCGCGGCGCGGTTACCCCCAGCACCCAGTGCACGGTGTCGATATGGTGTATCGCCCACGCCAGCATGTGTCCGCCCGAGTAATCCCACTGAAACCAGTAGCCGGGCGCGTAGCAGCGGTTGGGGTTAAAGGGACGTTTGGGCGCGGGCCCCAGCCACAGGTCGTAGTCGATATCGGGTGGTGGTTCGGAGTCGGGCGGGTTGCCGATGCCGTCAGGCGCCTCGTTCCACACATTCCAGACGCGCACATGCGTGATTTTACCCAGCACGCCGGAACGTATCAGTTCCCGCGCCTCGGCATAGTGCTGTCCGCTGAGCTGCTGCGTGCCGTGCTGCACGATGCGGTTGAGCCGTTTGGCGGCGTTCACCGCCGCGCGTCCCTCCGCGATATTGTGCCCCAGTGGCTTCTCCACATACACGTCCTTGCCCGCTTCACACGCGGCGATGGTCATGATGCAGTGCCAGTGGTCGGGCGTGGTTACAAACACTGCATCCAGGTCCTTGCGCTCCAGCAGGCGACGGAAATCCTTGTACGGCGTGGCTTTACCTCCGGTAAGCTGCACCGCCTGCGCCAGACGCTGTTCCATCACGTCACACACGGCGGCGATTTGCACGTCAGGGTTCGCCATCGCCACCCGCATCAGGTGCTGCCCGCGCCCGCCCGTACCGATAAAGCCCAGCAAAATCCTGTCGCTTGCGCTCACGTGAGACATGTGCACACTCCTCCTTATCCGTAAGGCCAGACGATGAACGTCTTGGTACCGGTAAAGATGCTCACCAGCATCCACAGGCTACCCATTGTGCATTCGCCAAGCACCAGCCCGAGGAAGAACGGGATTGCCCGCTGGTACGAGCGCAGACCGCCGACTTTCATAATGACCACCTTACACACCCACGCCACCAGCAGCGAGAACCACAGCACGCTCAGGCTCCAGCTGCTGGAGATGGCGTAGCCCACCGGATGCAGGGGGAAGTTGGCGATGTTCATGCGCAGGAGGCTCAGTACCGCCGTCACGCCGAAGCCCACCATCATCGCCCAGATGACGTTGCGCTTTTGCAGGGAGGAGACCGACCCCGCCAGCAGGGAGGTAATGCGGTCGTACGGCTCCCTGCCGAAGATGGTGCTGACGTAAGGGGTGTCCGCCTTGGATGCCGCGCCCCACTGATAATGCAGATGTACGTTCACGAAGAAGCCGGTCAGCGTGCCCCAGAATACCGCGAACACCAGCACCCAGAACATCGCCCGCATGGAGGAACGGGTGCGTTCGGCGGCGCGCAAGCCCTCGATGTGCGTGGGCATCGGGTGGGCGCGATAGGCACGGTTGAAGCCCTGTATCGGCGCGAACATCACCAGGTCCTGCCGCTTCAGGTTCTCCACGCCGAACAGCAGAGGAATCAGTCGCTGCGGGCCGGAGTCATGCAGGTCATGCGCCGGTGGACCCAGCTCGGCGCGCATTCGGGTTACTGCCAGCGAGATGGCAAGATAGATGAGCAGCGAGAGCGCGATGACCCAGCCGCTCATGCCGGTGGAGAGAAAGAAAAGATATATCGCCACGAGGCTTGCCAGAAAGCCCAGCGCCGCCCAACGGTAGGGCAGGGCTTCCCCTTTGTCCGTACCGTCCGAGCCTCGCCAGATTGCCGAGAACCCCTGCGCCAGCGCCTTGCGTGCCGTATACAGCGTGAACAGCGCGATGCCCATATACGCCCCGAAAGACTGCTCGTTCACGTAGGGGAAGCCGGGTATCTGGTTCCAGCCGTAGTAAGCGGCGATGATGGGCTGTAGCTTCCACAGCCAGAAGAAAAACCAGCAGGAAAAGAGCAGGTCGGTCGGCAACAGCACCCCGATGCCCACAATCCACGGGAAGAAAGCGAGGGGCAGCCAGCCGATGGCGTTCCACGGCGGGGTGGTGATGTACTGTTCCAGCGTCTGCCAGCGCACGTAGGGCTGGGGGATGCTGGGGAACAACCGGTTCAGCCCGAACCAGATGTCGTTCACCGCCGCCAGTGCGAAGGCAATCCAGAACAGGCGGTTCTGAAACACTGGCACGCGCGGTTGCACCAGCTCCAGGGGTAGCTGCACCAGCGGATACGATAGCCGTTCACGGTCGGTCCACTGCTTGCGCAACAGCACGTTCAAACAGAACATGCCGAACGCCAGCACAGTGAAGAAGCCCGTCCAGATGAGCAGCGGTGGCGTCCAGATGCGCAGGTCCCGACCGTTCCAAAAGTTGGCGTTGCCGATGTAGTATTTATCCACTGCGTCAGTATCGCTCACAAACAACCACTTTGGCAGGTAGGGGATAACCTCACTCTCCCAGCGGTTGGCTGGGTTGGCGTACTTAAACGGATAGGTCAGAATCGGCGTGATGACCTCGATCAGGTCGTGCGACGCCATCACTGCGGTCATCAGAGTAAAAAAGTAGACGGTCATCAGTTCCGCCGGAGAGAATCGCCACCTGGGCACAATGCGCCCCACCACCGCGTTGATGGTGATCAGACAAAGAAGCACAAACAGCACATGTGGGAACAGCGAGATGGTGGTCGGCTGCCCTGCGTAGCGAATGGCTTCGATAGAGATGTTAAACCATGCAATCAGCGGAGCAAGAATAACGCCAATGACCACCGCACGCAGGGTCACACCACGCTGTGCGGGGACTGCCTCCTCCCTTGCTTCTGATTCCGCACGTATTCTCTGCCAGATAGTTGTTGCCATGCATGTCTACCTGCCGTTGAGGTTTGATCGCTGCACACCCTTGCGGGAGAGCTGACCTCCGAATGAGGCAACGGCTCGGCAGGAGCCTCGCCCTCCACTTGGGGTTTAGGCATCACCTGGAGGGCGAACCTCCGCATGAGCCGCTCCCAACTGACCTCCCCGCGGGCGGGGAGGGATTTTACAGCTCGGCAGGAGTCTCGCCCTCCACGCC
Source organism: Armatimonadota bacterium (assembly GCA_028275265.1). Taxonomy (GTDB): domain Bacteria; phylum Armatimonadota; class HRBIN16; order HRBIN16; family HRBIN16; genus HRBIN16. The sequence goes on from JAPWUZ010000031.1 coordinate 12,549, forward strand.
TTCGCCTACAGTAATCCCTTAGACTTCAAGAACTCCAGACTGAGCTTTGCGCTCTCCAGGGGCGGGCGTTTACACACGTCCTGCTCGACCGCCATCCACTTCACTCCGCTCTCTTCAGCCGCCTGGAAGATAGCGTCCCAGTCCAGAATGCCGTGCCCGACTTCGGCGAAGCTGCCGTCTTCCGCCATATCCTTCAGGTGCAACAGGGGCACTCGTCCGGCGTACTTGCGGATATATTCGGCGGGGTCTTCGCCGCCATGCTTTACCCAGTAAGTATCCAGCTCCGCCTGCACCAGCTTCGGGTCGGTGTTCTCATAGAAGATGTCGAGCCCGTACTTGCCGTCGAACTTCTGGAACTCGAACGAGTGGTTGTGGTAGCAGAAGGTGAAGCCTGCCGCCACGACCTTTTCACCGATGGCGTTCATGCGTGTGGCAACGCTCTTCCAGCCTTCCGCGTCCTTGCGCAGCTCTTCGGGCATCCAGGGCACCACGATATACTCCATACCCAGCCCTCGCGCCAGACTCAACACGCTATCCAGGTCGTTCTCCAGCTGGTCGATGCCGAAGTGCCCACCGAACACCTTCAGCCCAAGACTGTCGAGGAACTGTCGCGCTTCCTCCACGCTCATGCCACCCGTACCGGAAAGCTGTACCGCCGGGTAGCCCATCTCGGCTATTTTTCGCAGCGTCCCCTTGAAATCACGCGCCATGTCGTCGCGCACGGTATAGGTTTGCAATGCGATGCCGAACTTCCCCATTTGTTTAACCTCCTGCAGGTTGCTTAACTTTTTCTTTCGCTATGCCGGTTGGTATTTCCTGTGCCTCCGTGCGGACCGTCTCCAACAGAGTGTTCAGGTCACGCATATCCACCTCTCGGACATTGATTTTGAAACGGGCACGGTGTATCCTGTAAAGGGATATTCTCTTATCAGTGGAGGCTATCATGCATCGTCTGGTGGATTTGCGCAGTGATACCGTAACCGTACCCACCCCGGAGATGCGTCGCGCGATGGCAAACGCCGAGGTCGGCGATGATGTCTACGGTGAGGACCCAACCATCAACCGTTTGCAGGAGCGGGCAGCGGAGTTGCTGGGCAAGGAATCTGCGCTGTTCGTGCCGTCCGGCACGATGGGTAACGAAATCGCCATCAAAGTGCACACCCGCCCCGGCGACGAGGTGCTGCTCGACGAGGATTGCCACATCGTGAAATGGGAACTGGGCGCGGCGGCCTTCATCAGCAACGTGCAGTTGCACACGTTGCCCAGCCAACGGGGCATTGTGCCCGTAGAGGAATATGCCAGACGCATCCACCCCGGTGACGACCACGTGCCTCCCACCCGCCTGATTTGTCTGGAAAACACCCACAATGCGGCGGGCGGGGTGGTATTGCCGCTGGAGTATATGCGCGAGATATGGGACCTCGCCCGAAAGCATGGTGTGGCGGTGCATCTGGATGGCGCACGTATTTTCAACGCCTCCATAGCGCTGGGTGTGCCGGCGAAAGAACTGGCGGCGTGCGCCGATTCGGTGATGTTCTGCCTGTCCAAAGGACTGGCGTGTCCGGTCGGTTCGGTGCTGTGCGGTTCGCGGGCGTTCATCGAAGAGGCGCGGCGGGTGCGCAAGATACTGGGAGGTGCGATGCGGCAGGCAGGCGTGCTTGCGGCGGCGGGACTGGTCGCGCTGGACAGCATGATCGACCGTCTGGCAGACGACCACCGGCGCGCTCGCCGACTGGCAGAGGCAATCGCCAACATGCCCGGCTTCTCGGTGGATATGGCGACGGTGCAAACCAACATGGTCTATGTGCAAACGCAACAGCCAGCACGACGCATCGTACAGCAGCTGGAAACTCTGGGCGTGCTGTGTCTGGACGTGTTTCCACATACCCTCCGTTTGGTCACCCACAAGGACGTCGACGATGAGGACATTACCTGCGCGATAGACGCTTTCGCCAGAGTGGCGAGCATCAGCTGACGACACGTGCAGGCGTCTGCGCACTGAGACACGAAAAAAACGGTGTCCGGGAACAAGAGAGGAGGTATACTGTGATGTCATGGATGAGTCCCAAAGAGAGGTTTTACACTTGCGTCGCGCATAAACAACCCGACCGCCCGCCCATTCAATTCTACACAACCCCTGAGTTCGAGGCGAAGCTGCAGGAACGGTTTCCGGGGCAGAATCTTCTGGAGGTACTTGAGGTGGATTTTCGCACGGTGGGCGTGCCGCGAAAGAAGCCGCTGCGCCAGCCTGAAACGGGTAGCAAGGTGGCTTATTACGATGAGTGGGGCATCGGGTACGCGAGGCAATCGTATGGCTTTGGCGAGTACCTGGAGGCGTATGAGCTGCCTTTCGCCAGCATGACGACGCTGAGAGAGGTGGAAGAATATCCGTGGCCCTCAGTGGAGGATTACGATTTCTCCCATTTGAAAGAAGATTGCAAGGCGGTGGGAGATTACGTGGTGTGCTTCGGACACGCAGGGATTCCCGATATCATCAACGGAGTCAGCCGCGGCAGAGGCATGGAACAGGTGCTGATA
>JAPWUZ010000047.1 GCA_028275265.1 Armatimonadota bacterium
TCATTGACCATCGGGTAGAGTTCTACTACGAGTTTGTGAAGCGCGGGCTGGAAGCAGCAGACGGTCTTATCGACGTGCTCTGCCTGGGTGAGGATTTGGGCAACCAGCTGGGCCCGATGGTCTCGCCGGAGGTGTTTGACCGTTTCTTCCGTCCTCGCCTGCAGAAGTTCTATGACCTCGGGCATCAGTATGGGTGCAAGGTGATGATGCACAGCTGCGGCAGTACCCGCAAGCTGCAGCCGCGCTTCGTGGAGATGGGTCTGGACATTCTGGACGCCATGCAGCCCGAGCCGGTCGGTATGAATCCCGAAGAGATCAAGCGCGAGGTTGGCGATAAACTCACTCTGTGCGGGCTCATCAGTACCCAGAAGACGTTGCCTTTCGGAACCATAGAGGAGTGTATTGCCGAGGCGAAGCACCGCGTGGAGGTTATCGGAAAGGACGGCGGCTATATTTTTGCGCCTTCGCACTGCATCCAGCCCAATACACCGGTGGACAACGTGCTTGCTGCCTACGAAGTGGTCACCGGCAAACGGTTGCGCTAGCCGAAGCTCCCTTGGTCTGCTGTCAAATCCGCGGCTCGTGGTATAATTGCAATGAGAAGAAGCGAGGCGGGACAACATGATAGACACGCTGGCTATCTATGAAAAGCTGAAGGAGTTCATGGACCCTCGCGCGGCGGAGGGAGTTGCGGAGGTGCTGGGCACTACCGTCCAGCAGGTGCAGGATTCGATGACCGAGCGCTGGTTCCGCACGCTGGACGCCGAGATAAGGGAGCTGCGGGAGGAGATAGAGGAACGTTTTGCCCGCATGCAGCAGACCGTCGAGGATATCCTGCGTGTGCAGCGTCAACACACCGAGGAAATCGCCGAGCTGCGCAAGATGACCCAGCAGAACACGCAGGCGATTGCGGAGCTGGTGCAGGTCACCCAGCAGCACTCCAAGGAGATAGCCGAGCTGCGCGAGATGACGCAGAAAAACACGCAGGCGATTGCGGAGCTGGTGCAGGTCACCCAGCAGCACTCCAAGGAGATAGCCGAGCTGCGCGAGATGACGCAGAAAAACACGCAGGCGATTGCGGAGCTGGTGCAGGTCACCCAGCAGCACTCCAAGGAGATAGCCGAACTGCGTCAGACGGTGGCAGAACTGGTGCAGATGACAAGGCAAAACACCGAGGCCATCGCTGAACTGCGTCAGACAACGCAACAGCACTCGGAGGAGATATCTGACCTGAGGCGCACGGTGCAGGAGCTGGTCGAAGTGCAGAAGCAAACTCAGGAAGACATCCGCCGACTGACGTGGGGACTGGACGACCTGCGCAAGCAGGTGGGCGGTCTTTCCATGACGGTGGGTTACACGCTCGAGAACGCCGCCTACAGGGCGTTACCCCATCTCCTCAATCGCGATTACGGCTTGCAGATCGACGGCGATCTGACACGACGGTTTGTCGAAGATAATCAGGGAGAGCATATCGAGGTCAACATCTTCGGGCAGGCGAGGCGCAATGGGGAGGTCCTCACCATTGTGGGCGAAAGCAAGGCGCAGCTCTCCAAAAACGATGTCGACAGCTTCCTGCGCCGCAAGATACAGCGTTTGCAAGGGCGTTACCCCAACCTGTTCCCGGTGCTGGTGGTGCACATGACCTCGGAGTGGGATGTAGAAGCATACGCCCGCGAGCAGGGAGTAGCCGTTTATTACTCGTATCAGTTTTAGGGAGACAGAGCGGCGCGGCGAGCCGCGCCGCCCCCGATTACACCTGGAACATGTCCGGGGTAAACGTGACCTTCGTGCCTTCCTCGATAGCCTTGTTCGCCATCAGCACGGCGACTGCCGTCTTGAAGCCGACCTCCGCGTCACACAGCGGTTTTTGCCCGTTACGCACCACATCATTGACGAAGCTCTCCAGCTCCAGCACGTAGGCGTCTTTGAGCTCGTAGCCCGCTGCCATCTTTTGCCCACCGATAACCGCGCCGGTACCTTTCTTCTTGGTGGCAGTCACGTCCAGAACCAGCCCTGTGGACCCGCCTTTGCCGGTAGTCTTCTTGGCGTGTGCTTCCCAGCCCAGTTCCTCGGCGGTGGGTTCCTTGAACAGGAAGCCGTCTTTTTCGTTGGTCAGCAACAGGGTGCCCTTATCGCCCATAAACTGCTCGGCATAGCCATCGTACTGGTTGGACAGGATAGAGGTATAAACGACCTTCACGCCGTCGGGATACTCGTAGATGACCTCCACGTTATCCCAAACTTCGCGTCCGTCCTTCCAGTAGTCGATACCCCCCATGCCCATCACCGAAACGGGTGTTGCGCCGGTGAACCAGTTGACCACGTCGATCTGGTGGCTGGCGAGCTCCGCCATCAGCCCCTGTGAGTACTTGCGGTACAGTCGCCAGTTCAGCAGCTCCTCGAACTTCTTGTCGGGCACAGGGCGTCGCCATGAGTTGTTACGATGCCACCAGGCGCGCACATGCACCAGTTTGCCGATGACCTCCTGTTCGGTCATCATCTCACGCGCATGGGCGTAGATTGGGCTGTAGTGACGTTGATGCCCGATTTGCAAATGCTTGCCCGTCTCGCGCGAGACCTGCACCATACGCCTGGCATCTTCCACAGAGTATGCCATCGTCTTCTCACAAAAGACGTGCTTGCCTGCCTGCAGGGCGTCAATGGTCATGGGCGCGTGCAAAGAGAGCGGGGTGGCGATAATCACTGCGTCGATATCCTTGCGCTCCAGCAGTTGCCGATAGTCTTCGTAACCCTTCGCCTGGGGACCCGCCATCCGCAGTCCGCGCGACAGGTGGGGAGGATAGATATCGCATACCGCCACAACCCGTACCCCCGGAATACGCACCAGCCGCTGCAGTAGCGTTTGTCCCTGCGTGCCCGTGCCGATAAAGCCGATATTCACCGGGGGCAGGTTACGTGCTGGTTGCGGAGCGGACTGCTGCGGTTTCTGGGCCGCCGGCTTTGTCTGGGGAGTAGCGGGCTTTTTCTGTTGCGCTTCCAGCCGCTCTTGCAGGGCAGTCGCAAAAGCGGCAGCGGCAGCAGCCCAAGCCGAATCACGCAGGAATTCACGCCGGGATACCAGAATATGCTTGTCCTTGAACATGAAGCGTCAACCTCCTTGAGCCACTTCGGAGCCAGAACCGATAGTGTTAGCGAGCATCCTCGCTGTATGTATTATACTTCATGAACTGAGTGGTTTTCTCCTGCGGAAAGCCGGTCAACCTATCCATTCCGGTTGCTGTTCCCCCTGCCGCAGGATAACTGCCTGCACCCCCGGATGGGCAGAGATGTATTCGCGGATGCCTCTCTCTCCCAACACGAAAAAGGCTGTAGAAAGCGCATCCGCTGCCGTTGCTTCATCTGCCAGCACACTCACACACAGCAGGTCGTTTTCCACAGGCAAGCCCGTGCGCGGGTCCAGGATGTGCCCATACCGGCGTCCGCCGCGCTCGAAGTACTGCTCGGCAGTGGATGATGTAGATATCGCCCGATTACACAGCAGCAGGTGTGCCTGGCTGCGCTCCGGATACAGGGGGTGCGGCAGGTTTATTTGCCACCCTCCAGCATCGGCAGGTGCCCCATACGCCCGGACGCTGCTGTGACCGCCGTGCACCATCGCCGCCGGTACACCTGCCTCCTTCAACACTTCGATCGCGCGATCTACCGCGTAGCCTTTACCGATAGCGCCCAGATGAATGGCGACGCCATCCTGCAGGAAGGATACCGTCAGCTGCTGGGGGTCTAATCGTATCTGCGACGCTCCGACCCGTTTCAGCGCGTCGGCGATTGTCTGGGGGTCTGGCACCTGACCGATGCCGGTGAAAAAACCCCAGCAACGTAGCAGCGGCATGACAGTCACGTCGAAAGCTCCGCGTGTCTGCCTCGACAGGTACAATGCCCGCTCCAGCAGCTCAAAAACTTCGGGGTGCACCCTGACCGCCTCGCGGCCAGCATGTGCGTTGAGATAGCTGACCTCGCTGTCGGGGAGGTAGTGGCTCAGCAGCTGCTCGACCCGTTCGACCTCCGCGATGGCGGCTTCTGCTGCCACACGGAGAGATAGTCCATCCTCTCCGAAGGCGTACACTTCGAAGTCGCAGCCCATCGCGTATGTGCTCAGGCGAATGAACATGGCACCTCATTCCGGTTTCGCCCGCCGGTGCGTGGGGGCACGAGACAGCTGCATTAGAGCAGAGTGCCCCGCTGCCGTGAAGGTAGCGGGGCGAACCGTAAAGGTTGCGGGCTTACTTCGTGCTCGTTTCTTTCACCTGCGTTAGCGATATCTTGGCGGTCATGTTCATCTGCATGTTCTGGGGCATCTGCGGATTGCCGCTCCCCTGCATCTGGATGCTCATGACCATATCGCCATCCACCTTTAGCACGTTGCCCGTGGCGAGGTCGAAGTAGGTGTAAGACACCACCTTCATCGTGCCCGTCATCGGAGGCATGCCCGCAGGCGACTGTCCAGCCATCGATGCCATCAGCCTCTCAAAAGGCATTTCAAACTCGGTCTTAATACGGGCAGCATCCACCCCTCCGACCTTCTCCACGCTCACGAAGGTTTGCTTTGCGGTCAGCTTGAGGTCGCCTGCATTGGGGATGGGCACTTCGGTTTCCCACGAGTCGCCCACCTTAATCTCCCCCTCGGGGAACATGGCAGGCGAATTGAAACCCGCACCAATATTCAGGTTGCCCATACCGGGCGCACCCATAGCTACCTTTTCCAGTCCCTTAACTTCGTACACCTTGTTGCGGTCATCGATCACCGTCGTGATGACCATGTTGCTCATATCGGGAGCCATCGGCGAGACGAACTCCTGCCCGTTCATGTACATCTTCATACTCTCGAAGGTGGTGTGAACGGTCGCTTTGCCGTCCTTGATTCCTGCCACCTTCTCGCGATAGGTCATCACCATCTGCATGTTCAGCGGCATGGAGTTTTCGCCCATTTGCATCTCGCCGTTCATGTCCATGACCATCTTGTAACGGCGGATGTCGTTGACCTTGAAAACGCGGCGCAGTTTGTAGCCCTCTTGCGCCAGCGATGGCAGTACTGTCACGGTGAGTAATGTGACAGCCGCCATCGCCATCAAAAACCGTGTCATGAACTTCATGTTTCGTACCCCTTTCTACTTTTCGGTTTGTCCGTTTTGTGGTTCGCGAGGAAGCAGTTCCTCGCGGATGATTTGCACTCTTGCGGTTAACCGCGCGGGAGCCGGCTGAGAGGCGGATTCGCCTGGGTTCAGCAAGCGGACACGTTGCTCATACTGAGCGTCCATGACCGCTTTAATCAGCCTGCCGTCGTTGCGTCCGAACCATATCTGTGCATCGCCGTTGACGGTCTGCTCGATCTGTTTCACCATTAGATTCTCGTCGGTGGTGGGCAGGTCAAAGATATCCGCTTTGAACGAGCGGCTCCAGCGCATCTTCTGATGAAACAGCGAAGCGGTCAGGCTGTTGACCGTCTCTTCTTTGAGCCATCGCGCTGTAAATTGCGCCGGTGTGTCCCCAGGAACGGTGGTCATAGCACGAGAGTAGCTCCATTCCTGCTCGACGGAGAGAGATTCCCGCGGAAACACCAGTTGAAGTACCAGCAGAGGCAGCTGGCTCGCCTCGATACCCGGAATGGGTATATTGAAAGGTAGTGCACTCGCCCCTTTCCGCTCCACAACCTCGCCCTGCGGTGTAACCACGAACAGCAGGCTGCGGACGCTGCTGCGCAGGCGGTCTACCGGCAACGGCAACGCCTGTCCGTCCATCTCTGCTTTGAATGTTTCCACATCGATGCCCAGTTCCGCGTTGCCGTCGGGACGCACTTTCTGCACCTTCAGCACCACCGTCATATCCAGCACTACCTTTTCCACCGGCAATCCGCCGAACAGCGGCAGCGTACCCGACATCTGGGCATTGACTCGATACTTCATGGGCACGCCCGGCTCAAAGCGGTAGCGGAACAGCTGTGCCGATGGTTCGGTTGGAGCCTGTTGAGCCACCGACGCCAAACAAACGCCAAGCACCGCCATCAGGGTCAGCACCAGCCGGTTCTTCATCGCAAACGCACGTCTCCCCCTCTTATCATGGCAGGATTGTCCCCTTCCTGTGGCGAAATCTCCCGCTGTCCGTCCATCATACAGACTGCAGTTCCGCGCAAAATGTTACGCCGACGAAGCGGCGCAAATCTGATGCAAGAGGTATATGACCTTGTGCGGCAGATTCCTGCTGGCAGGGTGATGTCGTACGGGCAGGTGGGCGACTGGATGGTACCGCCTCTCTCCGCCCGCATCGTGGGGAGAGTGATGTATCACGCTCCGGACAGCGTTCCCTGGTGGCGCGTGGTGGGCAAGGAGGGCGATTTGCGAATTGCCAGGCGTGACCCGCGCATGGCGGCTCTGCAACGTCATCTGCTTCAGCAGGAAGGCGTGCGGTTCCATGAGGACGGAAGGGTAGACATGCAATCCTGTCGCTGGCAACCTTTTGAGGAGGAAGCATGAGCAGAAGCATAAAGCTATGGCTGGGCATCAACGGCGCGTTCATCACGCGCCGATGGGAGGAGCCTGACAACTGGATGCGCCTGACCCGCGAATGCGGTTACCGCGTGCATTCGTTTTGTGCGGATGTGTTAGACCCCTTTTTCTCCGGCAACAAAGAATACCAGATGGAAACCGCCCGCGCGACCCGCGAGGCGGCACAGAGATACAGCGTGTTCATTAACGACATCTACACCGGCGTCGCCACGCACCGATTTCACGGGCTGAGCCACTCCGACTCGCGCGTGCGTCAGCGCATGAAAGAGTGGATTATCGAATGCGCGGATATCGCCAATGCGATGGGGGTAGATGCTATTGGGGGGCACTGGGATGCCTTCTCGGTGGAGGTGCTCTCTGACCCTGCACGCCACGAGGATGCACTGCGCCGCCAGTTCGCGACCTTCCGCGACCTGTCCGAATCGCTGGCGAAGAAGGGCATCCGCGCACTCTATCAGGAGCAGATGTATATCCCCAGCGAGTCACCTTGGACACTGGCGGAAGCGGAGCGGTTTCTGGTGGAGGTGAACCGCGAGCGCAAGGGCATCCCTGTTTACCTGACACTGGATGTGGGGCACTGCGCGGGGATGCACTACGGCTTGAGCGGTGCCGATTTAGACTACACCGAATGGCTGCGGCGTTTCGGCACGGCAGCGGAGGTCATCCACCTGCAGCAGACCACGCCCGACGCCAGCGCGCACTGGCCGTTCACACCCGAATATAACGCAAGGGGGCATATCGAGATACCGAAGGTGCTGGACGCCATCGCCGAAAGCCTGCGAACGCGCGACGAACAGCCTTGGGCGCAGTGGCTACCCCTGCCGCAGAACATCTATCTCATCTGTGAAATTATCCCCGGCTCCACCAAGCGCGAGGACGTGATACTGGACGAACTGAAGCGCAACGCCGAGTATCTGCGGCAGTGGATTCCGGAGGAGGGTCTGGAAATGACCGCGTAGGGCATGTGGGGACGGCGATGGCTGAGCAGAGGGTTACCGTCGAGACCGCTTTTTTCCGCCCCGACCGTGTAACCGCCTATCAGTGGTTCGAGGGAGCAGCGGACATCCCGCGCAACCGGTATCCCGGCAGTGGGATGGCTGAAGTGTACCTGCGCAATAGCAGCAGCCAGCCCATGCGGGTGGCACGTCTGCGGGTAAATGGGCGTGACATCACGCAGCTGGGAAAGGGCGAGGACATTGTGTGGTGGCGGTTACGTCCGAATCCGCTACCCGCCAACGCTTTTGGCGAACTGGTCATTCGCTTCCGCAGTGTACCTGTGCAACCGGTCCGCATAGAAGTGCAGTTACAGGATGGTGAGGGCATAACGGTTCGAGTACCTGTGACGCCCCCTGTGGTGCGTCTGGAATCGTTCAGTGTCGGAGAGGACGGCAGGCAACTGTTCGTCTACCTGGAGTACACCGGCGGTGGCGACCCGCCGACGCGCGTGCGGAAGGTGTATCTGGACGGTAGCGACACTACCCGTCGCGCCCGAGTGCTGAGCCGTAACCCCTGGCAAGGGCTCTGCCCCATCGTGCTGGATTTGCCACAACCGCTATCGACAGGCAGCTTCCATTACCTTCTCATAGAGACGACGGCGGGCGCTATTGGCTTGGTCTTTCGGGCGCGGGACGGTTTCTTTCCCCTAGGGTCCTACGGCTACGTCACGCCGGAAGAATACGCCACGAACGATGTGAATCTCTACGTGTCCTTCAGCGGACTAGATAAACAGCAGCTCGACAATCTCTGGAATCATCATGTCAAGGCGATCTCGATGGTAGCCGGTGATGGCAAGCCGCGTGCAGATAACATCGGGCACCCGGCGTTGTGGGCATATTATCTCGCAGACGAGCCAGACGTGCAGGACTATTATGAGCAGGGTCTGCCTGCCGACCTTCGCGTGGGGACGAAGGCAATGGAAATGGTGCGACGAGACGAGGCTTGCTATCGGGCAGACGCGCACGCACTCACTTTTCTCACCGTTGACCTGACGTACAAACCCGCTAACTGGTACATCTACGGACGAATTGCCGATGTCCACAACACCGACCCATATGCGCTGTTGGTGGGATGGAACCTGCGTCAGGTATATGAGGTTGCGGAGACGGCACGGCTGGCTTCCGCGCCCACGCCGACCGTGATTACCTATCAGGCAATGTGGATCGAACCCATTGGTAATCCGTCAGACGCTAAATACCCGCGTATGCCCACCCCAGAAGAGGTACGCATCATGATGCACTACGCGCTGGCGGCGGGTGCGAAGGGGCTTATCAGTTACATCCACTGCACGGAGCGCGTTGGGGAGCAGATGTTCTGGGGAGCGAAGGACTATCCAGAAGTTTGGGCAGTCATCGGCAAGACGTACCGCGAGGTGAAAACCATTGCGCCGATACTGGCACATGCCCATCCTGCCGAGATGGTGACATCCCAAGCAGACGGGTTGTTTGTTAAAGCGTTGGTCGCGCCAGAGGCAGTGGTCATGGTCTGTGTGAACGAGCGAGGGAAGTCATTGCCGCATCGCTACGTGTCACAGCCTTTGCCAGCAAGTACGTTAGAAATACTCGTACCGCCGTGGCTGCCCTTAAGAAGAGCCTATCTGGTTGGCGAAGGAGCCTTCACATCCCTGCCGTGCCGGCTGCTGCGGGACCGAGCGCACCTGCAGTTGCCTGAAATCGAGTCTGCTTGTGTGGTATTGCTGACCAGAGACGGCTCGTTGACCGACCGGCTTGCAGCCGCCTACCGGGCGACACCAGCAAGAACTCGATAACGACCCCGCGCTGTGTCACACCGGCGGTCGGCGCCGGTGCCAGTCGGTCTCCTGCTGGAAAATCTGTGCGAGGGCAATGATTTTCGCCTCTTCGTAAGGCGCACCGATTATCTCCAGCCCCAGCGGCAATCCACTGGCGGTGAAGCCCATCGGCACGGAGATAGAGGGCAAGCCCGTCAGGTTGGCGAAACCGCCGTTGCCTCCCATGTTCACCCACGTTTCGTTGAGACTACGGTCGACCGGCGGCGCACCCTGCAGCAGCGTCGGCGCCATGAGCACATCCACCGTTTCGAATACCTTTGCCATTGCCTTCATCGCTTCGGCGCGTATTCGCGTCGCCCGCAGATAGTCTGCCGCCGAAAGGGTTAGTCCGGATAGTAACCCGACCACCTGTGACTGGTCCGCCAGCTGGTTCACTTTGCCGCTGCGGATGAGGTTTTCAAATGCGGAGGAGCCTTCCGCCACGATGATGGTTTCTGCCGCCTCGTTGTAAGGCAGGTCAGGCAGTTTTACCTCCTTCAGGTTCGCCTTGCGCTTTCGGAATATCTCCAGAGCCGCTGTGTAGCATCTTTCAGCGTCAGGCGCGTTGTTTTTCGCAAAATCTGTCGGCAGTAAGCCAACGCGGAAGCGGTGGCTGCGCCACGTGGAGAAGCGGTAGCGGAACGGCAGGTCCGCACTGGAGGGGTCACGCGGGTCGTGTCCGGCAATCACCTGCAGGACATGGGCGCAGTCTTCTGCGCTGCGAGCCATCGGCCCTATCTTGTCCATCGTCCACGATAGCGCCATAGCCCCATAGCGGCTCACCCGTCCGTAAGTAGGACGCAGCCCGGTAACCCCGCAGAAGGCAGCAGGTACCGTAATGGAGCCCCACGTCTCCGTGCCTAGCGCGAACGCAACTGCCCCCGCTGCCACTGCCGCGCCGGAGCCGCTGGAGGAGCCTCCTGCCCAGCGGGTTCTATCCCAGGGGTTCAGGCAGGCTCCAGTCACGGAGGCGTGGGCGAACTCGTAGCCGCCCGCTCCTGCCAGTTCGATCATCGCCAGCTTGGCAACCAGCACCGCGCCCGCCCTTTGTAGCCGTTCAATGACCGCGGCGTCATGGTCAAACATCTGGTCGCGATGTGCGGGCGAGCCCCAGCGCGTGGGGATACCCTTCGTGGCGAACAGGTCCTTGGCGCCGTACGGGATGCCGTGCAACACACCCCGGTACTTTCCGGAGGCAATCTCTTTGTCCGCCTGCCGCGCCTGTTGCAGGGCGACCTCTTCGGTGACCTCGGCGACCGCACGTAAAGCCTCACCCCGCGCGCGCAAAGCCTGTAGGTACGCCTGGGTGAGCTCCACCGAGGAGATTTTGCGGGATTTGAGCAGTTTCGCCTGCTGCGTGACGGTCAGAAAGAGTACCTCATCGTCCATGCGTTATCCTCGCTTCGGGGGAAGTGGCTGGAAGGTAAACGCCGGCTCGGAGCCTTCCGGCAGCGGATAGGCACGCAGTGTCTCCAGGGTTTTTTGAAGTGCCTTCACCGCCTCGGTGACCTGCTGCGCCTGTTCCGGCGGCATCGGAGCGGGCAGCCAGGCGTTGATGGACGCCGGGGACATATCCTCCGCTTTCTGTTCTACCTCCTGTCCCATGTCCGGGACGCTGAACGCCGCTGCCGCGGCAAACAATGCAAAATGAAATTCACGACGGGTCATGTGGTTCTACCTAGTCATCGCCTAACGCGCCGAAGTTGCGTACCAGAATACCAAAGTCAAACAGCGTGACCTCCTCGTCGCCGTCCAAATCGGCATTCGGGTTCCAGGTTGCGTCGCCCGGAATACTGCCGAACGCCGCCACCAGTTGCCCGAAATCGAAGAGCGTCACTTCATTATCCCCGTCGATGTCACCGTTTGTCAAGATGAAATCGACGCGGGCATCTTTTTCCAGCGAAACGCCCATCACAGTCTGCCTTAGCCAGTGCGCACCCTTTGCGGAGAGGTCAAAGCTGCCCCACAGTGCCGTCTGGAACTGATATTCGCCCGCATCGTTGAGCGCAACCAGATGTGTTTCCAGCGGCGTGACATCACCGGGGGCGCGCACCTCGATGGGTATGTTCATCCCGCCGGTCGGCGCGGCGTAATCGCCGAGCGCGACGACACCACTGACCGTCCGATAGACCGCCGCTCCGTTGGCGGCGATGGTGTAGGTGCCGCTCACGCGCGTGCGCACCTCATTCAGCGTGAGGTCAAACAGCAGGTGCGCCACATCACCCGGCGGGAACACGGTCGGTAAGTCCATTGCGAACTGCGGGATGGGCTGATTCGGAGTATCCACGTCCGACCAGTCGATGGTGTTCACCGAGAGGATGGTCGCGGTGTCACCGTCGATCTGCACCTCTCCGACAAGGGGTAGCGGGTTGGGGTTGGAGGTGGTCTCCAACACGTAGCCCTGCATTTCAGCGTGGATAAACAGCACCACCGTCGGCGCGACGGCAAAGGCGTAGCGGTTGCCCCCCAGCGGCGTCAGCGTTCCCACGACGAGGTCGCCCGTTTGCGTGATGGTCAGCGCGGAGACCAGCACATCGCCCAGCGGTACCGTGAACCGTCCGGCTGGATAGGTAGAGGTCGGGTTGCGCGTACGAAAGCCGTCGGTGGCGAACTCCGCGCTGGCGGGCAAACTCACCGCACCGGAATAAAGCAGGTCGGAAAAGAAGTCCATCAGCACCACCGTGCCCGCTTCCGGGTTCAACACCATGCTGAAGGAGCCTGCCGGTTTTGAAGCCACATTCCCCTCCACAGACGGGTTGACTTCCACCGGCACGGGCACGTTCTCGGTGGGACCAAAGCTACCGAAGATGCCCGGCTTGGTACGCGTGCCGGTGGGGTTGGTGTTGGGGTCGTAGTTGCCCACCAACGTGCCGGACGTCAACGCTTGCACCGATACGCGCACATCGAGGTCGGAATCGGCAGGGGACATTACAAAGTCGTACTTGCGTTGTGCCGATACGAGGGCACACGCGAGCAGCAGTGCAAAAGCCAAAAGTGCCGTTCGTGAACGCATGGCAATCACTCCTTTCTTCACCGAGATGTGGACAAATAGCGAGCGTGTTCTTGTAGAAGACCTACCGGCAGTTGTTGCTCGCCGTATCGCTTTTCGGGGAAAGATTAGCACGTTTATCGATTTTCGTCAAGGGGGCAATAGGCGCGGTATCAGGTCAAGAACCTCGCGGTCGGGAGGTCAAGATAACAGAACCCTTCAGTTCAGCTTCTAACCCCACATCCCTTGCACGCCACAGGCGTCGAGGGCGGCATCACCACTCACAATGGCTATCCCCTCCGTCAGTGCCTGTGCCACCAGCAGTCGGTCAAACGGGCCGCAACGTCATGACATGTAGGGAGGAAAATCCTCAAGGGGGGCGTCGAAATCCTCACCCAGCGTGACCATGCCGCGGGCACTGCCGAACTGGCGAGGGCGCGCTGCTAGCATGGCGGTAAGCTGCACCATGCCTTGCTTCGTGCGGATGACCACATTTTCGCCCTGCAGCACCGACGCCAGCAGGTCGTTGAGTTGCTCCCGTGCTTCTTCTAGGGTGACCACGCGCATCGCACGATTGCTCCTCCAAAAAGACCACTGTCACTGTAGCACAAATTGAGACCGGGTGCCAG
>JAPWUZ010000098.1 GCA_028275265.1 Armatimonadota bacterium
CATCATCAATCAGCGCGAGCTGGGGGTGGACACACACTCCTTCGCCGACGCGTTGCGCCACGTGATGCGACAGAACCCCGACGTCATCCTGGTGGGCGAGATGCGCGACCTGGAAACGATTCATCTCGCCATCACCGCCGCCGAAACGGGGCACCTGGTGATGTCCACCGTGCACACGCAGGACGCACCGCAGACCATCGATCGCATTGTGGACGTGTTCCCGCCGGAGCAGCAACAGCAGATACGCATGCAGCTGTCGGTGGTGCTGGTGGGCGTGCTTTCGCAGACCCTGCTGCCGAATGCACAGGGCACCGGGCGCGTGGCCGCATTCGAGCTGATGGTGGCCACCCCCTCCGTGCGCAACCTGATTCGCGAAGGCAAAACGCACCAGCTGTACATGGACATCCAGACCGGCGCGGAATACGGTATGCAGACACTCGACAGCTGCCTGCTCAACCTCGTGCGCAAAGGGCTGGTGGACTTCGAAGACGCCATCGCGAAGTCGTCCAATCCGCGCGACTTCGAGCAGCGCGCCCAGCGCATGATGGCAGGTGTTCAGGTATAAAATGAGCGTCGCCGTACCCGAACACATCCGGCGAGAGTGGGAAGCCAGCGGACGTCCGGAAACCGACCCCGGACTGCGGGAGCGGTTGCCTCACCTGCCCAGGCTGCCGCTGGTGATTGTATGCAGCTATCTGGATAAGGAAATCAACCACGGCAACATCCTGCGCATCGCCGAGGCCTTTCGGGTGCAAGAGGTAGTATTCAGCCGGTGCGACGGGCGCGAGAAAAGCTATGCGGGCGCGGTCGGAGCCGAAAAATGGCAGCCGCACCGCTGGGGCTATCCGCTGGAAGAAATTCGCTCTCTGCGAGCAAAAGGCTACAGCATCGTGGCGCTGCATTTGGACGAACAGGCTGTCCCGCTGGAGCGTATGGAATGGCGCTTCCCGGTAGCACTGGTCATCGGTGAAGAGCTGCACGGCGTGCCCCCCGATGTGCTGGCGGAATGCGAACTGTGTGTGGCGATACCGTTGTACGGCGCTACCACTTCGCTGAACGTCGCGGTGGCTACCGGCATCTGTGTGAACGCCATTGCCACCTACTACCGACAGCGAGTGAACCCGCACTTCACACCCGCGCGAGCGGTTTCACAAAAACTGCTGTCTATCCCAAACCACGAGCGAACACAGGGAGATGAACCATGACGGTTACAGTAGATGAACTTTTGACCAAAGTGGTGCAACGAGACGGTTCCGACCTGCATCTGAAGGCAAATCAATATCCCATGGTGCGCATTTACGGCGACCTGTATCCGATGGAAGAGTACGGCAAGCTCAGCCCGGAACAGGTGCGCAACCTCTGTTTCAGCGTCATCTCGCCGGCGCAACGCGAGCGATTTGAGAAGGAGCTGGAGCTGGACTTTGCCTACGAAGTGCCCGGCTTGTCGCGCTTCCGCGGCAATATCTACCAGCAGCGCGGCAACGTGCAGGCGGCGTTCCGAGTCATCCCTTACCGCATCCAGACCATGGAGGAGCTGAACCTGCCGCCCGTTTGCCGATACTTCGCCGAGCGACCGCGTGGACTGGTGCTGGTGACCGGTCCCGCCGGTTCGGGTAAGTCCACCACGCAGGCAGCGATGCTCCATTACATCAATCAGAACTTCCCGGTACACATCGTCACTGTTGAAGACCCGATCGAGTTCGTGCATGAGCCGAAGGTCGCGCTGGTTAACCAGCGGGAGCTGGATACCGACACCCATTCCTTTGCGAACGCGCTGAAGTTCGTGTTGCGCCAGGACCCCGACGTGATTCTGGTGGGCGAGATGCGCGATTTGGAGACCATTCACCTCGCCATCACCGCCGCCGAAACGGGGCACCTGGTGTTCGGCACCTTGCACACGCCCGACGCGGTGCAGACGGTAGACCGCGTGATCGACGTGTTCCCGCTCTATCAGCAGCAACAAATCCGCATGCAGCTGTCGGTGAACCTCGTCGGCGTGATTTCGCAAACGCTGTGCAAGCGGGCAGACGGGAAGGGGCGCGTGGCGGCGTTTGAGGTGCTGGTGGGAACCTCCGCCGTGCGCAACCTCATCCGCGAGGCAAAGACCTACCAGCTGACCTCGCTCATCCAGACCGGAACCAAGCAGGGCATGATGACGCTGGATCAGTCGCTGGCGTCGCTGGTGAAGCGCGGCATCGTGACCTATGAGGAAGCACTGGCAAAGGCGAAAGACATCAAAGAGTTCAACGCCCTGCTGGGCATGGACCAGCCACAGGGACAGCGTCCTGCTGGGGCACCGACGATGGCAGGGGCGCGTGCAATGGGCAGCTAAGGAGATGTGCAATGCGATTCCAGCCGCTGGCAAACCCGCCCGGTCGAAGAGTTGCGGTCATTGCCAACCGTGCCCAGCCTGAATCGGAAAAGCTGGCGCGGCAATACTGTCGTGACCGAGCGGTGCCGGAGGAACATCTCATCCTGCTGCAGTGCACCGCCTCCGAGACCATCCCCGAGGGCGATTACCTCACCGACATCCAATCGCCGGTGCGCAAGGCGTTGCGTGAACGCAAGCTTATTGAGAAGGTAGACTTCCTGCTCGTTATCAAAGGCGTGCCGATCAAAACCGCGCAGCGAGGCTACTCCGTAGACAGCCTGCTGATGTGCATGAACGTGGCGGTATCGCCGCGCGGTCCAAACCCGTACTTCGGCAAACGCGAGCCGTTCTCGTCCGCGCGTTATGGTGGGCTGTATCTGGTCTCGCGACTGGACGGCTACACCTTTGCGGATGCAAACGCCCTGCTGGAGCGCGCCCTCAAGGCACGCCGTGCAGATGGACTGTTTCTGCTGGACATTAGCCCATCGCACCAGCGCAGCGCATACGGCGAGGTGAACGAATCGATGCGCCGCGCGGCGCAGCTGCTGCAACGCAAAAAGCTGCGTGTGCTGCTGGACGACACCAGAGAGTTCATCGGGAACCAGAAGGGGCTGATGGGTTACTATTCGTGGGGTAGCAACGACCCGCAGTTCAAAAAAGAGCTTTACCTGAGCAACACCTTTCTGCCTGGCGCGATTGCGGAGACCGCCGTCTCCACCAGCGCACGCACCTTCCTGCCTACCGATAAAGGGCAATCACTCATCGCCGACCTGATCAAAGTCGGCGTGACGGGCGTGAAAGGCTATGTCTCCGAGCCGTATGCCGACGCCCTCTGCCGCGCCGATATCCTGTTCGACCGTTACACCGACGGCTACACCCTTGCTGAGAGCTTCTGGATGTCCACACCATACCTGTTCTGGAAGGATATGGTGGTGGGCGACCCCGTTTGCGCTCCTTACGCGGGAGGCATCTAGTATGAACCGCAGCCGCGCAGACGCGGAAAGGGTGGTGCATTGGTGTGATTCGCATCTTTCGGGTAGACGGTGAAGGCGTGCGTGCGCGCCTGCGCCAGTGGGCGCAGGCGCTGGGCGAGGCGGATAGCAACGTGCTGGCGGCGGTGCTGTTCGGCTCCTTCGCGCGTGGCGATTACACCGCTGCCAGTGATGCGGATGTGCTCATCCTCCTGCGCGAATCAAACCTGCGGTTCGATGAGCGAATTCCCCTCTACCGACCCCGGCGCATCGGCGTCAGCGTCGACGTGTTTCCCTACACCCTGCAAGAGGCAAGGCAGAGCGTGAAAGAGGGCTGGGGAGTGGTGCCTGTCGCACTGGCGGAGGGAGAGGTTCTTTATTGCGTACGGAACTCCCTCCACGACCTGCTGTGACAGCAACCCGGCGACTTTCACCTCCGCCTTGACATGTAGCTGACGCTCGGCGATGCTTGCTCTGCACCGAGGTTGCCACGCACCTCAATGCGTATCTCCTCGGCATTCTCATTGGGCGTAACGCGGAAAGACAACACCTGCCTGCCCATTGCCCGCACCTGCACCGCCTGCTGCGGAGGTTGTGCGGAAGCACCGGAGAGCAACAGACTCACGGTGCCGCTCGCTGTCCCATCCCCGAAGTGATATACCTCCACGGTGTAGTCGAAGCTCTCGCCCGGGCGGAACAGATAGCAGTCGCGTCCCTTGTCGACGGGCAGATTGGTGTAGCCAACCACCACCACTCGCGACGGCTTGTTCATGGGTAGGCGTCCGACACGAGACGGCGCGGGCTGGACACTTTTCTCTATCGCTTTCCCCACGTTCACCAGATACACGACTTCCGGCGTTAGCTGAACCTGCACCCCGCCATCCTCCGCCTTCAGCGTGCTCTCGGCACCGAAAATGTTGGCAACACGCACTGTGCGCTTGTCGGCAGGCACGCGGATGGTGACGGGCTTCTCCGACCATGCGACCAGCACATTGCCACGCGGGGTAGAGAAAAGATGCGCCGAAGCCCCCTCCACACCGGTGGGGTACTCCCCCACATACCGGCTTACTCCAAGCAGTTGGGCGCACGCGGAGAGAGCCACCAGCGAAGGATAGGGACTCATGTCGGGGCGCAACGCACCGAACTGGATGCCGTTCTCCAGATAGTCAGGTAGTACGAAGAAGAAGTGTTTGTCGTTGCCTGCTGCCAGCGACATGACCGCAGATACGGGCACAAACTGGCACTGTCTGCGCTGGTTCTCCTCACTGAGAATGCGTTTGTTTGCGCCCTCGGTGCCCGGCAGACCGATGCCCGCCTCCGTTAACCAGGCAAGACGGTCATCCAGACCGTGTTCGGCAAGCAGTTGCCGGTATGCCTGCAGCGTGCGGGGATAGTTGGAGGGCAGGTCGTAGATATGCCAGTTGAAGATGTCGAAGTACTCCCCGATGCCGTTTTCGAACAGATGGCGTGCAAACGCCTGCACCCCGACACAGAGAGAACCCTGCAGCACAGGTGCATTCGGGTTGCCATCTTTCAGTCCCAGATAAGCCGCCTTGAGCAACCCTGCGTAGCGGTCACTGAGATGCCGCCAGAAATCGATATCCGGCTCGTTCCAGACTTCCCATGCCTGAATCTGTGCGGCAAAGTGGCTGGCAGCCTCCCGCCCGAAACGGTATACCGTGCGCAGGTCATCCGGGCAGTGCGCGGAAGGGTTATCGGGATGGGACCAGGCTGGAGAATCATGCCATATCTGGTAAACATGCACCCCCTGCTGCGCCAGCACGTCCGCCACGTACTGGTAATGCTTCCAATCCAGCTGTTGCTTATCAGGTGCGACCTGTCCCCATGAGATGCGCTCCCGCACCAAAGGGATGCCCGCCGTACGCACGATATGCGCAAATGTACGCCAGCGATCTTCACCATCAACCAGCCACGCGCTGGCGGCATCGGCGCAAACCCTTCCCTCGCGCGGTAATAGGGCACCTTTTCTATCCACGACTACCCCCAGCGCAACCTCTGTTGCATTACCTTCTTCATCGTCACAGTGGAGGATATAATAACCCGGAGGTTGCGCTTTGATTCGGATGTCTGCATTGCTGTTGCGAACCGGTACCTTCCCCTCAGCGACAGGTCGCCCCCAGTAGTCTATCAGACGGTAATGGACAGCAGCCTTCGCTTGTGTCACGGTAAAGTGCAACTGTTTTCCGGTAACAAACAGGTTACCCGGAGCTGTAGATTTGACTTCCATCGCCCAAACCGCTCCTGTCATCCAGATAAGAACAAGAATACCTGCGACGCGCATATCCTCTCCTCCTTCAAAGAATACGGTCAGGAGTTACGCAGCTGAGGCGGGAGCAGGGAAGGCTTCGCCTGTCCGACGATTGCAGTGGCTTTTTCCTGTCACCCTGAGCGTTAGCGAAGGGTCTCAGATTCTTCGCTCCGCTCAGAATGACGTTTTTTATCGCTTGACTCGCCGGACTTCTGGACAGCCTTCCACCGCGTAGCTCCTGTCAATGCGCCTGCTACTCCGGAGCAGGCTGTTCTGTTGCAGGTGCGCTCTCCTTCTGCGCGGAGGCGACCACCTGCTGCACCAGGTCGTTCACCTGCTGCGCCACCTCGGGCGAGACCGCCTTGCCCGTCAGGCTCTGTACCAGGCTCAGCACCTGATTCGCCAGCTGGGGCACCACACTGCCGTCCCCACTGAGCGGTGAACCTTTCATCAGCCCGTCCACGAACGCGCCAACGCCCATGCCCTTGAAGTACTGTTGTACCATGTTCGCCATCATGCCCGGGTCGCCGAAGATGACGAACTGTCCGTTGCTCATGAACCGCCCGATGGACTCGGCAATCGCCTTCTGGATGTCGCGGCTGGCTTCGATTTGCAGCTTGGTCAGTTCGAAGCGTAGGGCGGCGTCGCTGAAGGTCTGCTTGTTCTCCAGCGCCTGTCGCTCCACTTCGACCTGCGCCTTCTGCACCTCCACCTGCTCGCGGGCGATGTTAACATCCACCATCTTCAGCGCCTGCTCGCCCTGAGCCACCAGCTCTTTCGCACGGGCTTCGGCATCCGCCTTGCGCAGGATGGCTTGCGCCTCCAGCTCGGCGGCTTTCTGCTGCGCCTCGGCACGCTTCACCTCGGCGTATGCCTGCACCTCCGCCTCTACCTGTCGCTTCAGGCGGTCCTGCTCGATCTGCTGCTTGGCGGCGATGAGCTTGGTCTGCGCCTCGCGGTCCGCCTGCGCGGTCACCTGCACGGTGATGATGTCCTGGTTTGCCCGCTCGCGCTCGGCTTGCGCACGCAGTGCCTCCTGCTCGGCTTCGGCACGCTGTTTCTCTTTGTTCGCCACCGCGATTTGCTTCTCGCGCTCGGCGACCTCTATCGCCTTCAGCCGCTCGATGTCGGTCTGTCGCAGTTCCTGCTCCTTGAGCACCAGAGCCTTGTCACGCTCGATGGCGGTGGTCTGCACGGCAAGGTCACGCTGGATTTCTGCCTCTTTGACCTGGCGTTCCTGCTCGATCTGGTAGGTTTGTGCTTCCCGCTGTTTCTCGGCGCGGATTTTGGCGACCTGTGTGGCTTGCTCTGCTTCTGCCTCCGCCTGCTGGCGCTCCAACTCCAGCACCTCTTTGCGGGTCTGCACGTTCTTGAGGGTCATCTCGCGCTGCGCATCGCGCTCAATGCGGTTGCGCTCGACCAGAGCCGCCTGTGTGATTTCGGTAATCTTCTTCTTACCCTGTGCATCGAAAATGTTGTTGTCCGACAGCAGCTCCTGCGAGGTCTGGTCCAAACGCGAGATGGTGACCGACTCCAGCGTCAAGCCGTTCTGCTGCAGGTCTGCCACTACCAGATTGTGCACCGCGCTCGCAAAGGCATCTCTCTGCGCGTGAATCTCCACCAGGTCCTTAGTGGCGGCGACGCTGCGCAGTGCGGAAACCAGCTTCTCGAACACCAGCGACGACACCGAATGCGCATCCACCGACTTCTCGCCCAGCGACCGCGCGGCGTTCAGTACGTCCTCCTTGATGGCACGTACCTTGATGTAGAACTCCGCCTTCACGTCCACGCGCAGGTTGTCCTTGGTGATGAGCGCATCGGGTCCCTTGCGCTCCACCTCCAGCTTCATGGTCTCCAGCGAGACGGGTACGATTTTGTGTACGACGGGGAACACCAGCGAGCCGCCGTCAATCAGCACATGCGTGCCTCCCCAACCTGTGCGCACGTAGGCGAGGTTCGCCGACGGCTTGAGGTAAAAACGCTTTATCGCCAGCGCGAGCGCGGAGAAAAACATCACCACCACGCCCACGATGGACGAAACCAGCGTTTGCGTCCACGCCCAGCCCAGGTAGAAGGGCGCGAAAACGAGTAGCGCTCCGATTAACACAAACAGCAACGCAGTCATGCTCGTACCTCCTGATGCGTGATGCTATCGGCAAACGGGTTCTCCTCCACGAGGTAGGTTCCCGTTTCGCTCTCGTAGTCCGTCACGACCACCGGCGTACCCGCAGGCAGCGGGGTTCCGTGCTCGCGCACCCGGCACGTGATACGGTGCACCGTGCCCACCGGGTCATGCACATCCGCCACCCCGCTGCGCTCGTCAATCGTAAACACCGCGATGCCCGTCGCCCCGATGAGGCGCTCGCGCGACATGCTGGCAACCTGCCCTACCTGCAGGTAACGCGCCACGACGCCGGATAGCCCTCGTGCCACGAAGGAAGTGCCCAGCAGGCTCAGCAACGCGCTAATCCACACATAAACCGCCGGAAGGCGCAGCACCGGATGCAGAGCCTGATTGCTCGCCAGACCCAGCACCCCCCATAACATCATGCAGAAGGGCAGCATCACCGAAACCGGCACGCCCCGCCCGATGCCGAACGCCTCCAGAATCTGCGTGAATACCGACTCGTGGTGGTTGTGGTTGCCGTGACCGGCTTCATGACCGTGTTCGGCATGCGCTCCATGCCCTGCCTCGCCATGGCTGACTTCTGCGGGCATCGGATGTGCGAGGTCGCCGTGCTCTGCGTGTACATCCGCTCCGTGCTCGACCTCCCCATGTCCGAATTCGCCATGCGCGGTATCCATATCATGCCCCATATCCCCGTGCCCAACTTCGCCATGTGCTGCGTCCATATCATGCCCGACATCCCCGTGCCCGGCCTCCGCGTGCTCTGTGGAGACGAAGCCGAGCGCGGTTATCAGGGAGAAGAGCATCCCCACCACCAGCGGCAGCGCGAAAAGGAGGTTCCACCATTGCAGCAAGTTGTGCAGGTTACTCATTGCCGTCACCTGGCTTCCAGTCATACAGACACACCAGCACCACGAAAGTTGCTGGTGCCTCTATCTTAGCACGCCGTCCTGCGCGCGTCAATTTTTCGTGAGGAACCCCTTGACTCTTGCAAATTTCGTGGTATAATATAAGTGGATTTGAGTGAAAGATACTCAAATCAATTGCCTGAGAAACATACAAGTCAAAGGAGGTG
>JAPWUZ010000099.1 GCA_028275265.1 Armatimonadota bacterium
TGGAGCACCGTTGGAGCCCGCCCCCTCGTTCCTGGGACCCCAACGAGAAAGTTGGGTCGGCAGGGTTTGGCGCACGGAACTACATCAATGCAGGCGCGTCCATCGGGTATACCATCTTCTTCGAAAACGTCGCTACCGCTACCGGCGCGGCGCAGACGGTAGTCATCACCGACCGCATTGACCCCGCCCTGTACGACCTGAGCACCTTCTCGTTCGGGCCGATGTGGGTGGGCGGACGGCTCATCAACACACCGCCCAGTGGCACAACCTTCCGCACGGAGGTCGACCTGCGCCCGGCAAATAACCTGTTGCTGCGCATCACGGGCAATCTCAACACGGTTACCGGCTGGATTGAGTGGCGATTCGAGTCGATAGACCCAGAGACAGGATCGCCCACCCAAGACCCATTAGCGGGCTTCCTGCCGCCCAACCAGAACCCGCCTGATGGCGAGGGCTGGGTGACCTTTAGCGTGCGCCCTAAACCCGACCTATCAGACGGCACAGAGCTGCGCAACACCGCCACCATCGTCTTCGACGAGAACGAGCCGATTCAGACCAATGTGGTGGTGCATACCATCGACGCCGCACCGCCCACCGCCCGCGTGAGCGCGCTGCCGGAGACACAATCCCTGCCGCGCTTCGTGGTGCGCTGGACGGGTGAAGACACTGGCAGTGGCGTGGCGGAATACAGCGTCTACTACCGTGAGGACGGCGGTCCGTGGCAGCAGTGGATTGGCGCGACCAGCCGCACGGAGGCGGTGTTCGTCGGACGATTCGGTAGCAGCTACGAGTTCAAGGTGCGTGCGAAAGACTATCTGGGCAACGAGGAACCCGACTCCGACGAGCCGGAGGCGCAAACGCGCGTGGGGCAGGCACCAACCATTCCCGCCGGGCTGCGGCTGGT
This sequence comes from Armatimonadota bacterium, assembly GCA_028275265.1. Taxonomy (GTDB): domain Bacteria; phylum Armatimonadota; class HRBIN16; order HRBIN16; family HRBIN16; genus HRBIN16. The sequence goes on from JAPWUZ010000099.1 coordinate 905, forward strand.
GACCCTGCCGGTGTTCACGGAAAGCCGCGACACCCGCGCCACGCTGAACACAGAGCCCGCGCAGATAGCGTGGTTTGATCCCACGACCAATCAATATACGATTGCACCCGCCGCGGAAACCGTGTTCCAGCCCGGGCGCGCCTTCTGGGTGCGGCTGACGCAGGATACGCAGCCGAACATCACCGGCGAGCTGCCCGCCATGCATCAGCCCTTCGCGGTGAACCTGCAACCCGGCTGGAACCTGGTCGGCAACCCGTGGCTGACCGAGTGGGAGTGGAACGTGCAGGCGATCCAGGTGCAGCACAACGGACAAACCGTCTCGCTGAATGATGCCTCGAACCTGGTGGAACCCTACGCCTGGCGGTGGGATGGCAGCCAGTATCAGCTGGTGTACGATGCCTCCATCCTGAACGGTGTCACCAACCGCGTGCAGGCGTGGGAGGGGGTGTGGATGTTCGCTCAGCAGCCCGTCCGCCTGCTGATTTCCCCGCCCAGCACCCGCGCCGCATCCTCCGGTCGGGCAAGCCGCGGCGAGAAGTCCGGCTGGTCGGTAACACTGTTTGCGCAGGCGCAGGGTAAGGTCGGACAGGTGCTGTTCGGGGCGGCGGAAGGCACCCGTGGTCTGTCGGTAACGCAGCCGCCGTCGCCACCGGGTGGTGAAGCAGGGTTGCAGATACGCCTGATACGCAACGGACATCCGTTGCTGGCAGACGTGCGCACTGACACCCGATCCACCCGAAACACATGGGAGGTGGAGGTGCAGGTACCCGCTGGCGACGATGACAGGGCGACCCTGTGGTGGCAGAACGTGCATCGCGCCCCACGCGGGGTGAACCCGGTGCTGGTCGACCTGCAGACTGGTGAGCGACGCTTCCTGCGCCACACCAGCTCCTACACCTTCGCCGTGAGCCGACAGGGTGGTACCTATCGCTTCCGCATCGAGATGGTGCCGCAGGGCGAGTTGCTGCGCATCACCAACGTGCGCGTCAGTGGTGGACGCTCGCAAGGCGCCTACACCCTGTCGTTTGACGTGAACGCAGGTGCGCAGTTGGAGGTGAATGTACTGTCCGCAGGCAAAGTGGTGCGTCGCCTGATGAACACCATCGCCCGCTCGGCAGGCATCCAGCAGGTGAGCTGGGATGGGCGCGACGCGCAGGGTATCGCCCTGCCTGCGGGAGCGTACATGCTGGAAGTGAAGGCAACAGGCACCGACGGACAGGTTGCTCGGGTCACCGTGCCCGTCGTGCTGACGCGATAAGGAGGGGGGAATGCCGATGCGGGGGATGCTGACGTTTTTCATGGTCGCAGTGGCAATCACGTTTGGGGGCTGTGGGATGTTTTTAAGCGAGGAGGGGGTAGCAGATACTACCCCTCCGCTCATCACCAACCTTCAGACCCGCTATGTGGAGAATAATCAGCTGGTTGTTCAGGCGGAGGTCACCGACACCGGAAGTGGTGTGGCGCAGGTATGGGTGGTGCGCGTGGGCGTCGGCGATGAAGCATCGGAATTAGTGATGCAGAACGCGAGCGGCAATACCTATCGTGCGGTGATTTCATCGCCCACCGTCAGAGTTCGGGTGAAAGCGCGTGACCGCGCAGGTAACGAAGCACTGTCGGACGAGACGCGCATCATGCCTCCGCCGCCGCCGCTGTGATCGAGAAGGAGGTATTCTATGAGAACAACGTTGTATGGTATTGCCCTGCTACTGGTAACTATCTGCGGATGGCATCCGGTGTGGGCGCAGTCATCGTCCACGCTCAAGATGTCGGAAGTGGTAGACCGGCTGCACGGTGTGGCTTATCCTGCCAAAGAGGGGTGGGCCGGGAAACCGTGTGGCAACGCCTATCTCCTGCATGATACCTTCCACTTCATTCTGATCCGTGCGACGCGCTACGACGGCAACCTCCAGAAGCTGGCGCAGTCCTGGGTGTCTGAACGCAAAGCGCTGGGAGCCGGGTTCCGTCACGACCGGTATGCCTTCCGCCGAGTGGGCAAAGGGGTGGTGCTGGTCGGAGAGGGTTTGGGTTATCCCTATGCCCTACATCCGACGATGTCCGTCAATTTCGGGCTGGCGGGTACCTCGCCGCCAGAGCCGTATCGCGAAATCACCGCCATCCTGCCGGGTGAGAAGATGGCGCTACTGGTGACCCTCTTGTTTCCAGAGAAGACCGAGAAAGCCAAACTGGATGAGATGGTAAGCCTGTTGCGGGGGGTGCGTTTCTTGCCTGCAAAGGAGATGGTATCCTGGCGCAAAGAGGTAATCCGTGACCCCGAGGTGGGTATGGAAGCGGCGACCCTGCACGTACCCGAAGGGTTTTCCATGCAGGGAGGAGTTATTCGGCAGGGCACAAAGCGAGTGCCGGTGCTAATAGTGCAGAAGGGCGAGCAGATGTTGCGTATCGACGCGCTTGATGTGACGTCGATGGTCATCCAGACTGGCTTCGGAGGCAACGCCACCACCATCATCACCATCGATGGACAAAGCACCCAACTCCCGCAGCCCTTGATGCTTTCTTCGGAGGAGGATGTCATCCAGTTGTTGCTCGCGCTCTGGGAAGGTGAAACGGGGCAGAAGTGGGAATTGAAAGAGCGACAGAGCTTGCCTATGAACGCTTTGGAGCAGCAGATTGCCTCGAGAGCCCCTGGCTTGCCGATGATGCCACCCGGTATGCGAGGCAGTTCGGTGAAACTGGCACTGCTGGCTCAGAGTGGCTCGCGGACCCGGGTGGCGCAGGTGCAGGGCACTTTGGTCACCAGAGGGCAAATGGACTACATTGCCAGCACGCAAGACGTCTCTGCAGACTTGATGGTATTTACTTTGCAGGCTCCGACGGACGAGTTTGCGCAGGTGTATGGGATTTTTCATGGTGTGCTATCCAGTTGGACGACCAACCCGCAACTTGCGTTGTCCGCCTTGCAACGATACACCGACGATTCGCGGCGGTTAACCGAGATGGTGCTGCAAATGACGAAAGAGCAAAACGAGTTCAACAGCCGCATGGCAACTGCGTGGAGCAACGTGCTGAGTGACCAGACATACGTGAAAGACCCGCAAACTGCCGAAGTGGCCCGTGTCTATAAACAGTCTTGGGAGAGCGGTGGTTTCTGGCGAGAGCCTATCTTCGGTGAGACGTTGCTCGGCGGGGTGCGCGAGGGAAGCAAGCTTGAAGAGCTGCTCAAAATGGAAGGCTGGCGCAGACTGCAGGAATCGCTGGAGGGCTTCCCCCAGAAGTAGTCCCCAGACACGTTCACGGCGCGGTGAGGCTTGCAGTGCACGCATCCAGCAGGTAAAATCGTTCCAGTCGACCGCGAAGGAGGCAACGTGCCCCATGCCTGCACAAGTATCCACCGCTTCCTGCGAAGCATTTGGCTGGAGTGTTGCGAGCACCATAGCCAATTTGTCATTGACGGCGTTGTTTATCTGAGCCATCTGGATGCCGCCTTTTGGGGAAACGAGCGCAGTATGACCACGCAAAGGTATCCAGTAAGAACGTCATCGTTCTGGCACGGAACAGACCGCCAGACATTCGTTGCGATAACTGTGGTCAGCCCGCGAAGTGGATTTGCAGGCTGTGCAACTGGGAGGGCTTGGGTTGGCTGTGCGAACAGTGTACGCCGCAGCATGAGTGCGGAGAGGAAATGCTACTCCCTGTTGTCAACTCGCCGCGAGTGGGAGTATGTGGCTACACCGGCAGTCGCAGATGGGGTGATGAATGACGCGACATCTTGACTCCGACTGGCTTATCGTGATATCCTTTCCCCTGAACACACAGATTTCACTATCGGTTTGAGGGGAAGGATGTTGCTGTTAGGCACGCAACGGATTAACGAGCAAGGACATCTGGAAATCGGTGGGTGCGACGCGGTAGAGCTGGCAAGACAGTTCGGCACCCCGCTTTACGTACTGGACGAAGCCACTTTTCGGCAGAACATGCGCGATTACCGCCGCGCCTTCGACAAACGCTATCCCCGCAATGAAATCGCCTACGCAGGCAAGGCGTTACTGTGCATGGCGGTCGCTCGTATCGTGGCGCAGGAAGGTTACGACCTGGACGTGGCGTCAGCAGGCGAGCTGTACACCGCGCTGAAGGCAGGCTTCCCGCCAGAGAAGGTGGTTTTCCACGGCAACAATAAATCGCTGTTCGAGTTGCACATGGCGGTGCAGCATGGGGTGGGACGTATCGTGGTGGATAACCTGCTGGAGCTGGAGATGCTGGAGCGGGTTGCTGCCGAGGCGGGCAAGCAGGTGTCCATCCTGATTCGCGTCACTCCGGGCATCGACCCCCACACGCACCGCTTCATCCGCACTGGACAGGCGGACACCAAGTTCGGCTTGAACATCCGCAACGGTTACGCGCTGGAGGGGGTTCGCCGCGCGCTGGCGCTGCCGCACCTGCGCGTGAAGGGCATCCACTGCCACGTCGGCTCGCAGCTGCTGGACACCGAGGCGCAGGAGCGAGCGGTGAAGATCATGGTGGACTTCATGCATACCCTGCGCAAACAGCTGAACTACATCGTGGAGGAGCTGAACATCGGGGGCGGGCTGGGCATTCGCTACATCGAGAGCCATCAGCCGCCGACCTTCGAGGAATACGCAGAGCGTATCGTCGGGGTACTGACCCAGCAACTGGAACGACGCAACCTCCCCTACCCCACACTGCTGCAGGAGCCGGGCCGCGCTCTGGTGGGAGAGGCGGGTGTGACGCTTTACACTATCGGTGCGATCAAGCAGGTTCCCATTCACCAGCCGCCTGGCACTCGCACCTACGTAGCGGTCGACGGCGGCATGTCCGATAACCCGCGCCCGCAGCTCTACGATGCCGTGTATACCGCGCTGGTGGCGAATAAGGCAAACCAGCCGGCGGATACCGTCGTGACTATCGCGGGCAAGCACTGTGAAACCGATATTTTGATACGGAACGTCGCCATCGCTCAGCCGGAACCGGGCGACATTCTGGCGGTTCCATCTACAGGCGCATACAATTACGCCATGAGCAGCAACTACAACCGCTTCCCGCGCCCGGCGATGGTGCTGGTGAACGCAGGACATGCCGAGGTCATCGTGGAGCGCGAGACGTTGGATGACCTGCTCGCGCATGACCGCATCCCGGAACGGCTGCGGTCGGAGCAACCGGTGATGGAAAGAGCGTAAACCGGAAGCGTTTGGAGACCGTCTGGCGCGTTCGGAAATGCGGAACGCGCCAGCGATTTGCTGCGTATATCAAAGCGCAAGCACCAAGGATTCTAAAGAGGTCTGTTCGGTCAGATGGGAAATCTGGACTGGAACTTCATCTTTATGCAAATACTGGCGTTCGTGCTGTGCATTACCGTGCACGAGTTCGCACACGCCATTACGGCATATCGTCTCGGCGACCACACCCCCAAGCTTCAGGGACGCATTTCGCTGAACCCGCTGGACCATCTGGACCCACTGGGCACGTTGATGCTGGTGCTGATGGCGGTGACGGGCGCACGCGGCATCGGCTGGGGCAAAGCGGTGCAGGTAAATCCGGCGAACTTCCGCCATCCCCGCCGGGATATGATGCTGGTAGCGGCGGCGGGACCCTTCTCCAACCTGGTGTTCGCCATACTTCTGGCAGTGACAGCACGCCTCTTCGCACCCGGTATGACGCCCAGCCTGGCGCAGTTTATGGTCTACATGGTGTATATGAACATCGGGCTGATGTTCTTCAACCTGATACCCGTAGCTCCGCTGGACGGTTCCAAGATTCTGGCTGGCTTGCTCCCCGCCGATGCGGCATACCGCTATGAGCTGGCGATGTTCCGCGTCGGTCCCATCCTGCTGCTGTTGCTGGTGTTTGTGGTACCGGGCGTGCTGTCGTTGCTGGTAGGACTGCCCACCGCAATGGTCGTGTCCCGCCTGCTGGGAACAGGGTTGTAAGCACGAACGAGCCCCTACGGTCGTACTAAGGGCAGCCACACCTTCATCGCGCCTGCGCCCCGGTTAGCCCACGCATAATAAGGTATCCATCGCACCCGCACTTCGCGATGGCGTGGAGGAATGTAGCTTGAAGCAGGCACATACAGCGGCTGGCTCTGACGAGGTACCGTATCCAGCAGTGCGTTCCCTTCGATAGCCACCACCCCACCGAGCAAGGAGGGCACCACTTCCGCTCGCAGGTTGCTGGTATCTTGGGGCAGGTAGACGTCCATCACACTGCCATCCGACAGGTCTATTTGCTCGACACAGTACACCACCGGTCCGCGACGCAGCACACCGCTTGCCCGGTCCTCCTCGATGCGTGGATTGGCACGGAGCAGTTCAATCGGCATCGGGAGAGAGAGCTGCACGGTGTCGCCTTCTCGCCACTCACGCTGTATCAGCGCATAGCTTCCGGGTTCTCCCTCTACATGCTGCCCATTGACGCGCACATCCGCGTCCGAAGCCCAGCCCGGTATGCGCAGGGCGAGTGCATAGCTGCCGGCTGACGGTTGCAACAAGATGTCACCAGACCATGGGTAGTCGGTCTGTACCCGAATCTGCACGGGCTGACCGTTGGGTAACCGGGTGTCCAGCTGGCTATCCGCGTAAAAGTGAACGTAAACCGTCTGCTCGTCCAGACTGTACAGATAGCCCGGCAGCGACGCCAGCGTGCGATGCACGTTGGGTGGACAGCAAGCGCACCCGAACCAGGGCGACCGCTCGTAGCCGCCGCGCGACTCCAGCGGGTTCATATAGAAGTAGCGTGTACCGTCCAGCGACACACCCGACAGGATGCCGTTGTACAGCGCGATCTCCATCCAGTCGGCATAGCGAGCCTGGGCTTCCACTTGTAGCATCCGCCAGTTCCACATAAAGCCCGCAATGGCGGCACAGGTTTCCGCGTATGCCCGCAGGTTCGGCAACTCATACGCCAGTCCAAACGCCTCGCCCTCGTAACGTGCGCCAAGCCCGCCTGTTACGTATGCCTTTCGGGTGAACACATCTTCCCAAAGCGCATGAAGGGTTTCGAGCAACGCCGGCTCACCGGTTTCCATGTAAAGGTCTGTCGCGCCCGCATACAGGTACAGTGCGCGCACCGCGTGCCCCACTGCTTCGCGCTGTTCGCGGAAGGGGGCATGGTCCAGCAGATAGATAGAGCCGTCCAGCACCGGTGGTTTCCGCCCACGGGCGTCAATCATGCGCGACGCCAGTTCCAGATAGCGTCGCTCTCCCGTTTCTCGGTATAGCTCCACCAACGCCATCTCTGCCTCAGGGTGTCCGCAGGTGCCCCATCTGCCTTCTGGCCCGAACAAGCGGTAGAGCAGGTCGGCAAAGCGTCGGGCGACGTTCAGCAGCTTGTCCTCACCCGTGACGCGGTGGTGGGCGATAGCCGCTTGCGTGAGATGCCCGAAACAATATATCTCGTGCGCATGATTGAGGTCGGTGAAACGCAGGGATTTACGCTCGCCCATGAAATGGGTGTTCACATAGCCATCCTCTTCCTGCGCTGCCTCAATCACGTCTACGAACTCGTCTATCCATGCCTTCAGTGTCTCATCCTGCGTGTGCGCATACGCCCAGCACGCCCCTTCCAACCACTTGTAGCCGTCCGAGTCGATGTAGCGAGGTCCCTGCACTTCGCCGGGGCGGCGTCCGCTCACCACATAAAAGTTTGGAATGGTATAGCTCTCCCACAACTGCCTCCAGCCTGCGGGAATGCCAGCGGCGATATTGGTCTGGAACCGCTCACACAGCAACCCACCGGTTAGCTGAACCTCGCGCACCCCGACAGGCTTCAAGCGGGCATAGGCACTGCCGCGGGTGCACACGACCGTCGATACGGATGGCGACTGCATGTATCTCGATAAACCT
>JAPWUZ010000017.1 GCA_028275265.1 Armatimonadota bacterium
CATCAGTTCGTGGGGCATGATGGGCGAAACCACCAGCCGCTCAATCGTTCCCCGCTCGCGCTCGCGCACAATGGTCAGCGATGTCAACAGTGCCGAAATCTGCATCAGGATGACGGCAATCAACCCCGGTACGATGAAATAGGTGCTCTTCATTTCGGGGTTGTACCACACGCGCGGCTGGAAATCGAAGGGCATTGCCAGTCGCTCCGCAGGCAACCCAGCACGAGCAGCCTGCCGCCGTGCGTAATCGACGGAGATTGTCTGGAGGAATCCCGATACGTAGCTCTGGGCAATCGTGGCGGTGGTGGAATCGGAGCCGTCAATCAACGCCTGCACCTGCGGACGCTTGCCAGAAGCCACATCACGTCCGAACCCTCGTGGAATCACGAATACCAGCTTCGCCCCGCCGCGTGCAAGCACCATATCCGCCTCCTCTGGCCTGCCCAGATACAGCACCATATCGAAGTACTCGTTGTGCTGAAGAGAGCAAATGAACTCGCGTGAAGCGGAAGTTCTGTCTTCGTCCAGAATCGCCGTGCGCAGATGACGCACATCCAGATTGATCGCGTAACCGTAAAGAATCAGCATGAGCACCGGTAGCACGATAACCACCGCCAGCGTGCGGATGTCACGGAGGACATGGATGAACTCTTTGCGCATCACTGTGCGAATTCGCATCCACATGTCTACACGCCGCCCTCTCCCAGTCCTCTATCGGTCTGCTCCACCAGCGAAACGAACACATCTTCCAGAGAGGGCACTACCGGCTCGAGATAGATGATGCGGAAGCCTTCCTTCTCCAGCTGCTGTCTCACATACCCCTCGGCATCCACATCTGCCGGCAGAACCACGTGCAGTCGCCTGCCGAAAACCGCCGCATCGTATACCGCCGGGTCGTTCAGCAGGCTCTCCAGCGCAGCCATCTGCGGTTCCACCTCTACCTCAATCAGCTTTCCCGATGCGTAATGCGTCTTCAGCTCGGCGGGTGTGCCCATCGCCACGATTCTGCCTCGATAGATAAGGCAGAGCCGGTCGCAATGTTCCGCCTCATCCATATAGTGCGTGGTGACAAACACGGTGACGCCCTCTCCTGCCAGCGCGTTAATCAGGTCCCAGAACTGCCGCCGGGAGATGGGGTCTACTCCTGATGTGGGTTCGTCCAGAAAAAGTATCTCCGGCTCATGCACAATGGCACAGCCCAGAGCCAGCCTTTGCTTCCAGCCCACTGGCAGTTCGCCGGTCAGGCTCTGTTCACGCCCTTCCAGACCCGCCATCTGTAGCACCCACCGTTTCCGTTCCGCCAGCCGCTCGGCAGACACTCCGTAGACCCCTGCGTAAAAATCGATATTTTCCGAAACGGTCAGGTCTTCATACAGCGAGAACTTCTGGGACATGTAACCGATGCGCGCTTTAATCTGTTCGGACTGTGTGCGGATATCCAGCCCGGCAACGGTTCCTGTGCCGGAGGTCGGCGAGATAATACCACACAGCATCCGGATAGTGGTGGACTTCCCCGCGCCATTGGGTCCCAGAAACCCGAAAACCTCGCCGCGCTTCACCGCGAAGGTGATACCATCCACCGCCGTAAAACTTCCGAAGCGTTTGGTCAGCCCGTGAACCTCAACAGCCCACTCGCTCATCGCGTTTCCTGCCTTTGCTTCTCGATAATGGACACAAAGACATCCTCCAGCCCGGCTACAACCTGCCGAATATGCTCCACCTGAATGCCGGATTGAGTCAGAATCTCCTGCAGGGGCTGGAACCCGGTACGGGCATCTTCCAACCAGACATGCAGACGATCGCCATACACCCGTACACTCTTCACCTCGGGCAGTTGCGCAAAGATTTCCCGTGCCCGCCGTTGCGGGTGGCAGATAATCTCCCAGAGATTACCACTTATCCGACTGCGCAGGTTATCGGGGGTGTCGCACTCGATGATGCGACCGTTGTACATGAATGCGATGCGGCTACACCGTTCGGCTTCGTCCATATAGGGCGTACTGACCACCAGCGTCATGCCCTTGCCCACCAGTGTGTAGAGTATCCTCCAGAAATCGCGGCGCGACACGGGGTCTACCCCTGTTGTCGGCTCGTCGAGAAAGAGGATTTCCGGCGTATGTATCAGCGTACACGCCAGCGCAAGCTTCTGCTTCATCCCGCCCGACAGATTTTGAGCCAGACGCTTCCTGAACGGAGCCAGTCGGCTGAACTCCAGCAGCTCCTTCTGCCGGGCAAGACGCTCGCTCCCGGGCACCTGATAGACATCGGCGAAGAAGTCCATGTTCTCCTGTACTGTCAGGTCACCGTAGAGGCTGAATCGCTGCGACATATAGCCAATGCGCCGCTTGACTTCCTCGGGATGTGTGCGTACATTAAACCCGGCAACGAAGGCTTCCCCGGCGTCGGGTTCGACCGCGCCCACCAGTATGCGGAAGGTGGTGGTCTTGCCCGCGCCGTCGGGACCGACGATGCCGAACACTTCTCCCGGGCGCACCTGTAAATGTAACGAGTCTACCGCCACGATATGCCCGAAGGTCTTGCGAAGACCCCGGGCTTCTACAGCCCATTCGCTCATGGCGAAGCCCCGGATAGGAAAATGGTGGCGTCTGCTGGCATCCCGGGTTTGAGCTCCCCCTGCGGGTTTGCCAGCGTGATTTTCACCCCAAAAACCAGCTTCACCCGCTCTTCTTTCGTCTGCACGTTCCTCGGGGTGAACTCGGGTTTGTCCGCGATCTCGGTGACCCTGCCCACGAAACGTTTGCCGGGATAGGCATCTACCGCTACTTCCGCTCTGTCGCCCAGTTTGACACGCATATTCGGCTCGGGCACATATACCTTCAGCCATACCGTATCCAAGTTGGCAATGCGCACAATGGGCATCCCCGGCGTGACCAGTTCACCCTGCTCGGCAACCTTCAGTATCACCCTGCCGGATACGGGCGCCTTAATCGTCAGGTAATCGGTCATGGCTTTCGCGGCTTCCAGTGCGCCACGAGCCTGCTCCACCTGCGCTCGCGCCGCCTGAATGGTTTCCTCCCGTGCACCGGCAAGCAGCAGGTCCAAACGCGCCCTTGCTGCAGCAACTTGTTCCAGCGCAGTACGATACTGTGTGCGGGCTAGCTCCATCTGTTGCTTCCCAGACAGGCGGTCGGCGTACAGCTCCTTGACCACCTGCAGGTTGCGCCTCGCACCTTCCAGCTGTGCCTTCGCCTGCGCCTCCGCCGCGCGAGCCTGCTCACGCTCTTCTGCCCGTGCTCCGGCAAGCAGCTCCGCCAGCTTCGCCTCTGCAGCAGCAACCGCCGCCTGCGCACTGTCGCGCCGGGCGATAGCGGCATCCAGCTGCTGCCTGGAGATGGCACCGGTGGCATACAGGTTCTCTGCACGTTCGGCATCTTGCCGTGCGTTCAATGCCTGTGCTTTAGCCTGTTCCACCGCGGCGCGTGCCTGTTCTATCTGCTCGGGGCGCGTCCCTGCTTCGACGAGCTCTAGCTTCGCCGTTGCCTGCCGATAGGCTTTTTCGGCGGACTCGTAGGCAGTCTGGGCACTTACCAGCTGCGCCTTCAACTCCGTTGCCTTCGCGAACATCTCCTGAACCGTTTCCAGATTCCGACGTGCGCCCTCTGCAGCCGCTTGCGCCTGTGCAAGATTCGCCTGTGCTTGGCGTATCTCTTCCTCGCGTGCTCCGCTTAACAGCTCCCTCAGCCGCGCCTGCGCTGCCTCATAAGCTCCCCGCGCCTGCGCATCCTGCGCCCGAATCTCCCTGCCGTCTATCAGGGCGATAACCTGACCTGCACGCACCGCATCTCCCTCATCGACCAGCAGCTTGAGGATTCTACCGGATACCTTTGCGCTGACATCCACCTCTGTAGCCTCAATGGTGCCGCTGGCAAACACCACGTTTTGCAGATGGAAAGAACCCCTCCCCCACCAGCGCCATGCCATCCCCGCTGCCAGCGCCAGCAACACGACCCCGACTGCCACCATTGCTCTTCGGTGTCTTTTCAACGCCTTGTCCCTCCGGCAAAGAATGAGAAAAACCCTATTCTATGCTTTGCGCCCTCCCCATCTAACCCCTGCCCCAGCCGTCGACACGCAGGACAGATAGAGGTCTCAGACACCGGCGTGGTGAACGTATGGAGGGGCGTTCCGCCGCATCCACCAATCAAAGCGGGAGACACTCGCCATGCACAAAGTCATCGTCATCGGCATTGGCAACCCGTACCGTCGGGACGACGGCGCGGGTATCGTTGTAGTTCGGCGCCTCCGCCCGCTGGTGCCGCAGGACGTGGAGGTTGCAGAGTGCCACGGTGACCTGACGACGTTACTGGACACTTGGCAGGGCTACAGCCGGGTCATCGTCATAGACGCCATGCGTTCTGGACGGATAGCCGGCGAGGTGGAGCGTTTGGACGTCTCGACGCACACACTCCCGGCAAACACGCGCTTCTCTTCGACGCACGCGATGGGATTGAACGAAATCCTTGTTCTGGCACAGACATTGAACCAGCGTCCACCCCAGCTCGTGCTTTACGGCATCGAGGGCGCAGACTTCGGCGAGGGCGAAGGCTTGTCCGAAGAGGTCGCAAAAGCGGTCGAGGATGTGGTACGCTATATCTTGCTAGACCTGCAGAAAGGCGAAGAGGATGCATGAGTTTTCGATAGCCGACGCCATCGTGCGCGCCACTCAGGAGGTTGTTCAGGCGAATGGAGGCGGGAAGGTAGAGCAGATACACCTGCGTATTGGTGAACTGCGCCAAGTCGTGCCCGACGCCCTCCTTTTCGCCTTCGACATCCTGAAGCAGGATACCCCCCTGTCCGAGGCTTGCCTGCAGTGGGAAACGGTGCCTGCGCAGGTACGGTGCAAAGCCTGCGGCACAGAGTACCATCCGCAGGATGTTTTCTGGGAGTGTCCGTCGTGCGGCGCGATAGGTGCAGAGGTGGTGGCGGGTGAGGAGCTGGAGATAGTCGCCATTACGCTGATGGAGGGTTCCGATGCAGATTAAGGTCGTCAAGCGGATTATGGAGGCAAGTGAACAGCACGCGCAGGAGGTGCGTCAGCGACTGCAAGAGGCTGGGGTGGTTGCGTTAAATCTCATCAGTGCGCCCGGCTCGGGCAAGACCTCCCTGATCGAGTGCGCCATCCGCGAGCTGAAGGATAAAGTCCGCATCGCCGTCATCGAGGGCGACCCCGATACAACCCGCGACGCCGAGCGCATCGCCAAACTGGACGTGCCGGTGGTGCAGATTAACACAGAGGGTGGTTGCCATCTGGAGGCGACCATGGTGCTGCGTGCGCTGGAGCAAATAGACCTGGACGGCGTGCAATTGCTGTTTATCGAGAACGTGGGGAATCTGGTGTGCCCGGTTGTGTTCGACCTGGGCGAGACACGGCGGGTGGCAGTGGTCAGCGCGGCAGAAGGACACGACAAACCCGCCAAGTACCCCGCGCTGTTTCGCACCGCGCAGGTCACCGTGTTGAACAAGATAGACCTGATTCCGTACCTGGACTTTGACGAGGCACAGTTCACGTGCGACGTACGTCGGCTGAACCCTGAGATGCCCATCCTGCGTGTCTCCTGCCGCACGGGTGAAGGTGTGAGTGAATGGACACGCTGGCTGCAAAACCAGATTGGCAGCACTGTTTCACCCGAGTTCGCCCCAATGTAGTGTTTTGCCAAACCCAAACAACCTACACGCACGAGGCAACGAACAGGTCGACAGGCGCGGATGGACGTTCAGGCTGGGGTGATGCGTGCGGCATGAGCAGCAGAAACATCGTTTGCGTAGAGGAAGGTAAAAGCCGCAGTCCCTTTTCGCGTGCGAACTGCTGGGCAGCTGCTCGGACGGTTTCCCAGTCGTAATCGTGCCCCAGTATAACACCATGCGGCTTCACCTTCGGATACCAGTTGCGCAGGTCGCGCAAGCATCCCTCGAAGGAGTGGTCGCCATCGACGAACAGCAGGTCGATGCTCTCATCGGGGAACCGTCGCCATGCCTGCGTGCTGTCCTCGCACATCGGGACAATGCCCGTTGCCGCCGCCGTCTTGGTGTAATGGTCAAACAGCTGGCGAAGCTGTCCACTCTGGTACGCGAAAAAGCCCGTCTCTTTCGCGCTGGGGTTCATGTCGACATACGTGTCCCACAGGTCGATGCAGAAAACCTGTCCGGTCAGACCATGCCGTCTTAAACTGTGCGAGAAGATGCATGCAGAAAGCCCGCAAAAGCTGCCGATTTCCGCGATGACCGCCTGCTCGCAACGGATATGTCGCACAGAGTCATACAAGGTTTGGATGTCCGCGGGTACGGCATATCCCAGCACCCCGTTGACGGTGATAGGCAGAGTATTGCGAGAAAGCAGCATTTGCCAGTTCCCATTCGTCCAGCGATTGGCTTGTAGAGTCAAGAAAACGCGGTCGTCTGGGGATGCACGCCGTTTGGGGCGACTGCACACCAGAAGGTCTCCAGCTATTTCACATCGTTCAAACCATTCCATCGCCTCACGGCGTAACACATCGAGTGCGGGACATACCAGCGTTGTGGCTTCTTTCATGTCCGTTGCGATGACGCCGAGAAGAACGGCATCGATGCCCTGAAACCAGCAGACCACATCAGGCTGGTGCTCTTCCATGATAACGGGCAACGATGATGGGGATTCCACCCAGTAATGCCACAGGTTCGGTGCGTCAAAGGTCTCGAACCCGATTTGCAAACTGGTGGCGTCCCAGTCAACGTTTAGGCACTGACTCGCCCAGCGGGACAGCAGTTTGGCAGCAATGCCGCCTCCGCCCGCCACATTCAAAACCCTTTTTCCCTCCACAAACGGCTGCGCCTGTTCGCACCAGCGTACGAGGTTCTCGATCTCGGCGATATCGCTTTCATTGAACACCACGCGCGGCTCCGCAGGGGGCGCAGGCGGCAGTTGCGCTTTGGGCGATAAATGCGCACCCCAACAGGTCGCGTGGCTCAAGTGCTGCGCCGTCGCCTGAACAATCGCGTACAAAACCGATGCCAGAGACTGACCGCCTTCCCTCCATAAAGGGTTAAAGACAGGGTCACTCTCGATCGTCCAGCTGCCCCCCTCGCCGCGAACTTGAATATCCGGAACGATGAGCCGCCGGTGAACGCCAAACTTCTTGAAAGACAGGTGTAAGGTGAAGCCGCGCTCGTCGCGTCTACAGGCGCGAAACGATTCGGGCTGCATCTCGTCGTCCGCTTGAAGAAAACGCGCGACGTCATCCGCCGCATAAACCCCGCTCAAACCCGTTACCCCAGCCGTGTGCATGGTCATCTCCCAGAAATAGCCTTTGCAACCTGCCGTGTAGGTACCTACTGAATTATCGGACAGGTGTCCAGCTAACCTGAGGGGCGTGCACTCAGTTTGAAACGTGCCTGCCGATTCTGCTATACTTCGACAGCACGACCACGTGCGCTCCCTCATCCGGCAATGAACAGCACAGTTCGGATACGTCTGGTCATCCGTGGGGCGGTACAGGGTGTGGGCTTTCGCCCTTTCATCTATCGCCTCGCGACCGAGCTCGGCTTAAAAGGCTGGGTACTCAACTCGGCGCAAGGGGTGTTCATCGAGGTAGAAGGTCTGCCAGAAACCCTGCAGGAGTTCGTGCGGCGCGTGGAGAGCGACAAGCCCCCGCGCGCTTTCATCCAGAGCCTCGAGCAGTCCATCCTCGACCCGGTGGGTTACACCACCTTCGAAATCCGGCACAGCGAGGAGAGCGGCGAGAAGGTCGCACTCATCCTGCCCGACATCGCCACCTGCCCCGATTGCCTGCGCGAGATTTTTGACCCTGCCGATCGCCGTTACCTCTATCCCTTTACCAACTGCACCAATTGCGGTCCGCGCTACAGCATCATTGAGGCGTTGCCCTACGACCGTCCGAACACCACCATGAAGGCGTTCACCATGTGCCCGAAGTGTCGGGAAGAGTTCGAAAACCCTGCCGACCGCCGCTTCCATGCCCAGCCTAACGCCTGTCCCGAATGCGGACCGCATCTCGAGTTGTGGGATGAGCAGGGTCATTGCCTTGCCCAGCATCATGAGGCACTGCTTCGAGCAACGGAGGCAATCCGCGAGGGGCGCATCGTTGCGGTCAAGGGTTTGGGAGGCTTTCACCTGATGGTGGATGCCCGCAGCGATTCCGCCGTCCGTCGCCTGCGCGAGCGCAAACGGCGGGAAGAGAAGCCCTTCGCGCTGATGTACCCCTCGTTACAGCTGGTGCAGGCGCACTGTGAGGTGAACGAAGCGGAAGAGCGTGTGCTGCGGTCGCCCGAATCGCCCATTGTGCTACTGCGCAGGAAGCAAGTAGAGGCGGTTGCTTCCTCCGTCGCCCCGAACAACCCCTATCTGGGAGTGATGTTGCCCTACACTCCGCTGCACCATTTGCTGATGCACGAGTTGGGCTTCCCCGTGGTTGCCACCAGCGGTAACCTGTCGGACGAGCCGATTTGCACCGATGAGCGCGAAGCGCTGCATCGCCTTGCGGGCATCGCCGACCTGTTTTTGGTTCACAATCGTCCCATCGCCCGCCATGTGGACGATTCCGTGGTGCGGGTGCTGTTAGAGCGCGAACTGGTACTGCGGCGGGCGCGCGGTTATGCCCCCCTGCCCGTTCTGGTGAAACAGCCTGTTCCCCCCCTGCTGGCGGTGGGGGCGCACCTGAAGAACACCGTCGCCCTCAGCGTGGGCAATCAGGTGTTTATCAGCCAGCACATCGGCGATTTGGAGACGCCGCAGGCACTGGAGGCGTTCCATCGCGTCGTCACGAATGTGAAAGAGTTGTGGGAGCACCAGCCGCAGAAGGTCGCTTGCGACATGCACCCCGACTATCTGTCCACACAGGCGGCGCATCGGATGGGCATTCCCGTTGTGCCCGTTCAACACCATGTAGCGCACATCCTGTCGTGCATGGCGGAAAACGAGCTGGAACCGCCAGTGCTGGGCATCTCGTGGGACGGCACAGGCTACGGTACCGACGGCACCATCTGGGGCGGCGAGTTTCTGTTGATACGCAAAGGGAGCTGGCAAAGGTTTGCCCACCTGCACGCTTTCCGCCTGCCCGGCGGCGACCGCGCCATCAAGGAGCCGCGCCGCTCTGCGCTGGGGGTGCTGTGTGAATGCTATGGCGAACAGGCTTTCCAGACGCTACAGAGCGTGTTCACGGAACAAGAACTCACCGCCTTGAGCCAAATGCTTCGACGCGGCATCAACGCCCCGATTACTACCAGCGCGGGCAGGTTGTTCGACGCGGTAGCGTCCCTCGTCGGTTTGCGGCAGGTGGTGAACTACGAAGGGCAAGCGGCGATGGAGCTGGAGTTCCGCCTGCACGGCATTACTTCGGATGAGAGTTACCCCTTCGCGGTAGAGCAGACCTCGTCCGACGCGCCCGTGGTGGTGGACTGGCGACCCATGCTACCCGAACTGCTGCAAGATGCGGCTTCCGGTGTGCCTGTCGGCTGCATCTCCGCCCGGTTCCACAACACGTTAGTAGAGATGATGGTCGCGGTGGCGAAGCGGGCGGGCGTGGAGTGCGTCGCGCTGAGCGGCGGCTGTTTCCAGAACGCCTACCTGACCGCACGAGCAGTGCAACGCCTGCGCGAGGAGGGGTTTCGCCCCTACTGGCACCAGCGAGTGCCCCCGAACGACGGCGGAATCGCGCTGGGGCAGATTGTGGCGGCGAGCGTTTTCGGATAAACCCCCTTCCCTCTTAGGGAAGGGGGCTGGGGGGTTAGGTCAACTCAACCTCACCCCTGTCCCTTCGCCTACGAGGAGAGGGGCGTCTCGCACTCCCCCTTCCTTCTCAGGAAAGGGGGATGGGGGGTAAGGTTAGACAGGTTTGACCCCATCTCCTCCATCTTCCTTCTAACCCCATTCATAAGGAGGTGCGCTTTCCACATGCTCAGGCTAAAGCCTGCGGGTACGGTCGGCATCTGTTTCGCTATTGAAAATATTAGTCTGGCTATGCAATAATAGGAGGTGGTTCGTGAATACGGGAACGAATGCCGATGCAGGCGAGAACGTTGGTGCTGGTTATCCTGCTGGTGCAGGGGGTATACGACCTGTCGCTCGGAGGCTGGCTGTGGCTCGCTCGCCAGTCCTTGGCGAGCGCACGCGCCCCCGATAGCCTGCATCGCCTGCACGCCTTGTACTGCCATTGCACGCAGTGCGCCGACGTGGAAAATTGCTGCTGCATTCCAAGAAAGCAGTTGGCAAACGTCCCCGCAGTGAAGCGGTGCGACACAGCCAGCGACGCCAAACTACCCGACACGTGGACAGCGCGGGTAGTGACTACTTGCGCCATGATTGTTCCTGTGCATCATCGGCAGAACCAGGCGGAGCCTTCTTCCCTGCTGCGTCCCCTGTTGCCCCATCGGATAGAGCATCCTCCTTGTGTGCTTGCCTGAGTCGGGCGGTTTCGCCCCTACTGTCTATTCCAACACCAACGAAACGACACACGAGGAGGGAGAGAAAAATGCGTTATCGAGCGTTCACGCTCATCGAACTTCTGGTGGTGATAGCCGTTATCGCCATCTTAGCAGCTATCCTGTTCCCTGTGCTCTCGCAGGCGCGCGAGAAAGCACGGTCAGTCGCCTGTCTGTCCAACTGTCGGCAGATGGGTATTGCGGTGCAGCTCTATGTGCAGGACTACGATGAAACCCTGCCCACCGTGCGCATGATGTGGCCTGGAATACCAACACCTCTGAGCTGGCTGGACCTGATACAGCCCTATGTGCGCACCAGATTGCTGCAGCGTTGCCCGTCTGACAACAGCCCTGCGTGGAACGAGAGCCCGCCACGCCTCTCCTCATACGGCCTAAATGCCTACTTTGACGCCTTCCATCCGCCGTATGGAAACCACATGTCGCCCCGTCCGATGGTGCTCGCGGCGGTCGCACAGCCTGCGCAGTGCGTGTACATCGCCGAGCTGGGCGAGCGCAACACCAAAAACGGCATGGCAGTGAAAGCAGACCACTTCATGCCGATGTACTGGGGCAATCCGCCGCGCGTGGTGGATATGATGATGAACGACAGGTTGTGGGATGATGCCACGCAGACTCCCACCACCCTTGCCATCACGCGGCATTTCGGGGGATCCAACTACGTGTTCGTGGACGGGCACGCGAAGTGGCATCGCTTCGAGCAGACCTTCCAGCAGGTGCGTGGGCAACCGCCCCATGTGGATTGGTATGACCCGATGCGCTCCACCCCATAGCCTCAACCTCACTTTGCCTGGCGGAGCAGCCCAGCTGCTCCGCCTGTGGTTGACATCCGTTGCTGTTTCGTGGTAAAATGCACGAGCGTTACAACGCCTGATGCAAGGCGGGGGTAACTTGACAATCTGCGTCCCGACGGCACCGAAAAAGCCCCCATCGGGGGGTGCCCGAAAGGAGGTACCGACGTGCACTTGCGTGAAGCGTACGGCAGAGGGCTGCTTGCGTCTCTGCTGATAGCTGCAACCCTGTGTGCGTTCGTGACCGCAGACGCAGGACGCCGATTCTCGGTGCGCCTGCGTGAAAGTGGCACGGTGCGTACATTGGACACACAAGCCGCAACCGTCGCAGAACTCTTGCGCGAAGCGGAGATACGCCTGGAGAAGTTGGACCGCGTCCAACCGCCTCCGGCAACGCCTCTTGCCGACGGCATGGAAGTGGTGGTGACCCGGGTGCGCCAGCAAGTGGTTACCGAAGAGCAGAGAATCCCAGCACCCGTGAAGCGATTTGCGGACCCGGCACTGCGCCCGGGCGTTAGGCGGGTGGTAGAGGAGGGACAGGATGGGATGAAGCGTATCCAGTGGCTCATCACCAGCGTGGACGGGCAGGAGGTGTCCCGAAAGGTGTTAGCGTCCAAAGTAATCTCGCAACCCAAACCGCGCATCGAGCGGTACGGGGCGGGCGGCTCGCTGCCCGCGCGAGGTTTCTTCAGCGGACGGCGTGTGCTTACCATGATCGCTACGGGCTACGCACCTTATGCCTGTGGCGGCAGCCGTACGGGACGCACCGCGACCGGGATTAAGGCAGGCTACGGTACGGTTGCCGTAGACCCGCGCTATATCCCGCTTGGCACGCGCCTGTATATCGAAGGTTATGGCTATGCGATTGCTGCAGATACCGGTGGAGACATTAAAGGCAATCGCATCGACCTTGGGCACGACACTTATCACCAAGCGAAGCGAGTCGGCATGCGCAAGGTCAAAGTATATATCTTGGACTAACACCTGAACGTGGGCGGAGCCTTTGTGCTCCGCCTTTTCCATTCCCTACCTACGGAGGGCATGGCGTGAAGCTGACTTCGCCATCGCAGATACGTCTGGTGTTGTTGCAATTCGGGTTGGTGCCCGACAAACGCAAGGGACAGCACTTTCTATGTGACCACAACATTCTGGAGAAAATCCTTCAAGCCGCCGACCTCTCGCCGGAAGAGGGGGCGATGGAAATCGGCAGCGGTATCGGCACACTCACCCGCGCACTGGCGCAACACGCCAAACAGGTACTCACCTTTGAAGTGGACGCGAAGCTGATACCGGTCATCCAGCACAATCTGCGTGGATTGCAAAACATTCGCCTGATACACGGCGACTTTCTCCGCCAGAACCTGCCCGAGCTGATACACGACACCTTCGGAGATGCGCCTTTCAAGGTCGTGGCGAACATCCCCTACGGAATCACCAGCCCCATTTTGGAGCGGCTATTCGCCGTAGCCAGCGGCTGGACGCGAGCGGTGCTGATGATGCAGCGCGAGGTCGCCGAACGGTTGATTGCCGAACCCGGCACTCCTGAATACAGCGCCATCAGCGTCTTCGCCCAGTATCATTCCAGAGTGGAAATCGTGCAGAGGGTGTCGCGCACGGTGTTCTATCCACCGCCAGAAGTGGACAGCGCGATTGTCCGCTTCACACCCCTACCCAAACGCCTGCCGGCTGACGAGGAAAAGAGGCTTTTTCGCGTGGTGCGCTCGGCATTTGGGCAGAGGCGAAAAACCCTGCTCAACGCCCTTAGTGGTGGGCTGGGTCTTCCGCGCGAGCAGGTCGAAACCGGGCTGCGAAACGCGGGCATCGCTCCACAGCGGCGAGGCGAAACGCTGACGCTGGAGGAGTTTATCGTGCTGTCGCGGTGGCTACTGGACGATGTCCAAACCGCACGGGAAAAGCCCTCCGTGGAAGGATAGTCCTTGGCCGACTGCGAAAAAGGCTTTATGCTATCCGGTGACAAACCCTGCACGGAGGATTCGGATGAACGATTTGCACTTGCTGAACCTGGGATTGGGTAGCCTTCCGCTGTTATCCAGTGCGGAAACGCGCTCCATTTCCGCCGAGAACCCCAACGGCGAGCGAGGCGGCGGCGCCAAAGCGGAACCCGACGAGCATAACGCCGCTTCCATGCTGGGCAAGGGCTGGAAGGTGCGCCCCTGTATCACCCTGGAACCCGGAACCACCACCACGCTGGCAGATATTCAGGGACCAGGCATCGTCCAGCATATCTGGATTACCGTCGACGTGAAAGCCTACCGCGATACGATATTGCGCATGTACTGGGATGACGAAATCACACCGTCGGTAGAAGTTCCTTTGGGAGACTTCTTCTGCAACGGGCATGGACTGCGCTACAACGTGGTCTCGCTGCCGGTGGCAGTGAACCCGTCGGGCGGTTTCAACTGCTACCTGCCGATGCCCTTCCGTCAGCGAGCGCGAATCACCATCGAGAATCAGCGCTGGGAGCCCATTCACGGCTTCTTCTACCAGATTACCTACGCGCTGACGGACATCCCCGATAACGCGGCTTATCTCCATGCGCAGTGGCGACGTTCCATGACCTCGCGCGAGTGCCCCGAACACATTATCTTGGACGGAGTGAAGGGACAGGGGCATTATGTTGGTACGTTTCTGGCGTGGACACAGCTTTCCAACGGCTGGTGGGGCGAAGGCGAAATCAAGTTTTACATGGACGGCGACAGCGAATATCCCACCATCTGTGGCACCGGCACGGAAGACTACTTCTGCGGTGCGTGGTGCTTCGGTGAGACGTTTAACGCGCCCTTTACAGGCTATCCCCTGTGGCGCAAGGAACCCGGCGAGGTGCCCCGACACGGACTGTACCGCTGGCACATCTACGACCCCATCCGCTTCAAGCAGAGCCTGAAGGTGACCATTCAGGCGCTGGGATGGTGGCCCAACGGCAAGTTCCAGCCGCTTACCGACGACATCGCCTCGGTGGCATACTGGTATCAGGCGGAACCGCACACGCCGTTCCCTACACTGCCTCCGATTCACGAGCGATGGTCGCGGTAAACGACAGGGGTGTGGGCAAGGCTGATCCACACCCCGTCCCCTTGACCAAACGAGGGTGTTGGTGATACCATGTTATCGCTAAAGAGCACTGAAGCACACCCGGAAGGGTGTTGCTTCTTTGATGGAGGATGGGCGTGAGTAAACCTTCGCTGACTGCCGTCATCATGGCGGCGGGTAAAAGCACCCGAATGAAATCCCGTTTGCCCAAACCACTTCATCTCTTGTGCGGAAAACCTTTGCTTTCATACCTTCTCGATGCCTGCCGGTCGGCAGGGGTTACTCGCACCATTGTGGTGGTGGGACACGAAGCGGAGCGCGTGCAGGAGGCTTTTCGCGGACAGTGCGAGTTCGCCCTTCAGGAGGAGCAGCTGGGCACAGGACACGCCGTGATGAGCGCAAGACCGCTGCTGAACGATTACGCAGGTGACCTGCTGGTGCTTCCGGGCGATACGCCGCTGATAGACGGCGAAACCCTGCGCAAACTGGCGGAACATCACCACAGCAGCGGTGCGGTGGCGACCCTGTTGACTGCAGTGTTGCCCCACGATGCAGGGATGTATGGGCGTGTGCTGCGCGACCCCAACGGCACAGTAACGGGCATAGTGGAAGCAAAGGATGCTTCCCCCGAACAGCTGGCTGTGCGCGAAATTAATACATCCATCTACTGCTTCAACGCGCCCGCGCTGTTTGACGCGCTGAAGGAAATCCGCCCCGACAACGCACAGGACGAGTACTACCTGACCGATGTCATCGGGCTGTTCACCCGCAAGGGCGAGAGGGTGGAAGCGGTCGTTGCCGACGACTGGCAGGTAACACTGGGGGTAAACACCCGCGTGGAGCTGGCGGACGTCGCGGCGCGCCTGCGTCGGCGCATCCTGGAAAACCTGATGCTGTCGGGGGTTACCATCGTAGACCCGACGAACACCTACATCGACGCTGACGTGCAAATCGGACAGGACACCGTGGTTCACCCGAACACTTACATTCTCGGCAACACCGTCATCGGCGAAGAGTGCGAAATCGGGCCGATGGCGCGCATCGAGAACAGCCAGATTGGCAATCGCACCACAGTGCTTGCGTCGCAGGTGGTGGAGAGTCGGCTGGGCGACGGTGTGCGGGTGGGCCCGTTTGCCAACCTGCGCCCTGGCACCGTCGTGGGCAACGGCACGAAGATTGGCGACTTCGTGGAGGTGAAGAACTCCATTATCGAAGAAAACGTCAGCATGGCGCATCTGACCTATGTGGGCGATGCGCAGGTTGGGGCGAACACCAACATCGGCGCAGGCACCATCACCTGCAACTACGATGGCAAGCGCAAGCATCGCACCATCATCGGCAAGGGATGCTTCATCGGTTCTCACGCCACGCTAATCGCCCCGGTGCAGATAGGCGATGGTGCGTATGTCGCCGCCGCCTCGCCGATTACCGATGACGTGCCACCGGATTCGCTGGCAATCGCCCGGTGCCGACAGGTAGTGAAAGAGGAGTGGGCAAAACGACGTCGGGAACAATCTTCTTCTGAGGGATAGCCTATGGATGACGACATGAATAACAACAAGGACAGAGAAAACACGGACCGCATGCGAATCTTCACCGGCAATGCCAACCCGGCGCTGGCTCACAAAATCGCGGAATGCCTGAATAAGCAGCTGGGGCAGATACTGGTATCCCGCTTCTCAGACGGGGAGATACGGGTACAGGTTGGAGAGAACGCACGGGGACTGGACGTATTCATTGTGCAGCCAACCTGCGCTCCGGTCAATGAGAATCTGATGGAGTTATTGATTATGCTGGACGCCTTCCGGCGTGCCTCAGCAAGGCGCATCACGTGCGTGATCCCCTACTACGGCTACGCCAGGCAGGACAAGAAGGTGAAACCCCGCGAACCGATAACCGCCCGCCTGGTTGCCAATCTGCTGGAGGTAGCAGGTGCAAACCGCATTCTCACCGTAGACCTGCACGCCCAGCAGATTCAGGGCTTCTTCAACCTGCCCGTAGACCACCTCTCCGCCGGCCCCATTATCGCTAAGCACCTTCTGAAACAGGGGCTGGTGCATAGGAACTGTGTGGTGGTCTCGCCTGACGTAGCCGGTACTCCTCGCGCTAAGGCGCTGGCGGAGATGCTCGATGTGCCCTTCGCCATCATTGCCAAGCGACGTCCGGAGCCCAACAAAGTGGAAGTAATGGAAGTGGTGGGTAACGTGGAAGGCAAAACCGCCATCATGGTCGATGACATGGTGGACACAGGCGGTTCACTGGTGCAGGGAGCGGAAGCGCTCATCGAGCGGGGTGCGACGGACGTGATTGCCTGTTGCACCCACGCGGTGCTTTCAGGCGACGCCCCCGACCGGATCCGTCGCTCACCCATCCAGCAGCTTATCGTCACCGACACCATACCCTTGCCGTCAGAAAAGCAAAACGAAAAGATTACCGTGCTGACAGTGTCCACGCTTTTGGCAGAAGCCATCAGGCGGATCCACTACGACTCCGTTAGCGTCATATTTGAACAGCAGAGCGAAGAGGTACGGATGCGGAACTCCTGAACCCATGCGGATATGGTTCGGAAAAACCCAACAAGAGGTACTTCCAGAGTGGATTGTGCTGGGGCTGGGCAATCCGGGTGCGGAGTATGCCCACACCCGGCACAATATCGGTTTTGACGTGATAGGCATCCTTGCCAGCCGCCATCACATCCGCCTGAACTTTCACCGTGACCATGCCCGCTACGGACTGGGAATGATTGCCGATGTAGCTGTGCTGCTGGCGAAACCGATGACCTACATGAACCGCAGTGGCGAAGCGGCACGAGCACTGCTACAACGCTATCCGAGAGACGTTTCTCATCTGCTGGTGGTGGTGGACGATGTCGCACTGCCTCTGGGCAGGATCCGCATTCGCCCTTCTGGCTCCGATGGCGGGCACAATGGTCTGGAGTCCATCATCCAGTGCTTGGGCACGCAGGCGTTTCCGCGCGTGCGCGTGGGCATCGGCAGCCCCCCGCCAGGGCAGATGGTGGAGTACGTGCTCTCCCGCTTCTCCCCTCAAGAACAACCGATTATCGACGAGGCTCTACAACGCGCCGCCGACGCTGTAGAAGCCATTATCGCCGAAGGGGTGCAGGCGGCAATGAACCGGTTCAACGCACAGAACAGGGTCGCAGGCTCCGGCGGAGCATAGACGCCTGTGTATCAGGTACCGTCCTCGTTGCCATTACCTGCCGTGCGCTGTCGCATCCTCTCCACAAAGCGGGCGGTCACCTGATCGATGGCGGTAATCGCAGTGCCGACCACCACCGCCCATGCCCCCGCCTCCAGAGCGAGACGGGCTTCCTCCGGCGACGAAATGCGCCCTTCGCAGATAACAGGCACGGTGACCTTCTGCGCCAGCTGCGCAACCAGCGCGATATCCGCCCCCATCGTGCGGCGGTGCTGCGTGTACGGCGTATAGCCCGACATCGTGGTGGCGACCAGGTCCGCCCCCATCTCCTCTGCAGCAATGCCTTCCTCCAGCGTAGAGATGTCCGCCATCACCAGTACGCCAAGTTCCTCATGAATGCGCCGTATCAACTCGTGCAGCGGCTCAGGGCGATCGCGGTCGGTCGCATCTATCGCCACGATATCCGCGCCAGCCTCCACCACCGCACGGGCATGCTCCAAAGTGGGAGTAATGTACACCGGGTAGTTCGGCAAAGTGTGCTTGTAGATGCCGATAATCGGCACCTGCACCAGTTCCCGAATGGCACGGATGTTTTGCGGAAGGTTGGCACGAATGCCTGCTGCCCCACCGCGCACTGCCGCCTCTGCCAGTGCTGCCAGTACAACCGGTTTTCCCAGCGGCGTGTTCTCCGGCGCCTGACAGGAAACGATAAGACCGCCTTTTATCTGTGGTAACTGCATATTCACCCCCGGATATCGACGAGCCTTCTCTATTCTATCGCGAATCCTTTCCGGCGTAAAGGGTATCTAATGCTATGGCACTACACAAAACCACAACGTAAGGAGGTTTGGATTACGAATATGTTCGGACTGTTCGGGCGACGACAGGCGTCTGACCACACGGAAAGCGGGTTG
>JAPWUZ010000092.1 GCA_028275265.1 Armatimonadota bacterium
GCAAGAGGTACTGGAGTCGGACATTCCGGTGCTGGTGGACTTCTGGGCGCCCTGGTGCGGACCCTGCCGAATGCTCGCGCCGATTCTGGAAGATATCGCCCGCGAGTATCAGGGGCGGCTGAAGGTGGTGAAGCTGAACACCGATGAGAACCCGATAACCGCCAATGCGTACGGCATTCAGGGTATCCCGACGCTCATCCTTTTCACACGCGGTTTCGCCCGCGAGCGGCTGGTAGGACTGATGCCCAAACAGCACATCATGGCGAAGATACTCCCGTACCTGCCAGCAGAGGCGCCCACAACGGCAGCGAATACAGAGACCGTGTAGGAGGAACCGCTCATGCCGCTTAAAGCCATTCTTGCCATCGCAGGCGGGGCAGTGGCGGGTTTGATACTGTCCGCGCTGTCCCGCAAGATGGGCAGCACTTGAGGCATTCTCTGCAACCCTGTCATTGCCGCCATCTACGGTGCGGTGCTGGGGTTGCTGCTGGTTTTCGGGCAAAACCAGCCTCAAAAGTAGTTACAGGGGGAAATGCGGCGAGCGTCTGCGGCGGTTCAGCCACACCCGCAGGCTCCATCGAATGTCTTCTACCCTCGCGCGGAGGGCGGCTAGGAGACTGCGTCCCTGTGTCGTTTCATGCAGTTGCAGTTTGCGGGTGACCTCAATCACCGAACGCACTTTTTCGGGTTCGGTGCTGAAATGCCCGCGCCATCCGCAAACATGGCATTCAGTGTTCTCCACCAGGTTCAAAGCACCACAAAGGTCGCAGATTTTGAGGCGTACCTCGTCCATGACGACACCTGCGTATCCGTTGTTCCCCGTACCAGTATTATGGCTTGGATTCTCGTTCAGAGTAGACCACCGCCGCCACTACTTCACCCACTATCTGCAGGGACTGGGGGCTGCATTTGTCCACCGTATCCTGCAGTGTGTGCCAGTAAGGATAATCGAAGTCAATCAGGTCGATGCAGGGCACGCCTGCTTCAATCAACGGCACGTGGTCATCGGTAATGGTATACTTCCTGGCATCAGGAAAATACTTGCGGTAGCCCAGTTCGCCCGCTGTGCGCCAAACCTTCTCCACCAGTTGCGGGGCAGCATATACGGAGTTGGTCTCTTTGTATATCTGTAAATCCTTATCGCCCACCATGTCCAGCAGGATGCCATACGTTGGGCGCAGTTTGCCCATGTTCTTCGCGAAATAGCGCGAACCGAGCAACATTGTGTCCACATCGGGACCATAATCCTCGCCATCCCAGAGGGCGATAATGACACCCACCTCTGGGCGCCTCAACTTGAACTGCCTTGCCAGCTCCAGCAACACCGCCACGCCGGATGCGCCGTCGTTCGCGCCAGGAATCGGCTTTTTGCGATTGGCGGGGTCTATCTCTTCGTCCGCAGTGGGGCGGGTGTCCCAGTGCGCACACAGCATCACCCTTTTGCTCGCGCTCTCGTTGAAAACGGCGAGGATGTTGTACAGGCGCAGGCTTTTGCCGTTGACCACCTGAGTGAAGGTTTGCAGTTCCACCCGGTCGGCAACCTTCTCCAGCTCCGTCATCAGCCAGTCGCGGCACTGCAGGTGACCCTGTGTGCCAGGCACACGCGGACCAAAGGATACCTGCTTTTCGAGGTCGGCGAACGCTCGTTTGCCATCAAACACGGGACGCTCTGCCTGCACCGCTCCCGGCGCGCAGCCCCAAAGCAGGAACAGCCCGAAGAGGGACAAAAAACTCAGCAATCTCTCCGCCACGCGCAACGGTTCATCCCCTTTCTCGCTAAGGTTTCATCGCCACGATGCGTCCGGAGACTCCGGCAATCGGTTTGCCTGCTTCCAGATAGGCTCGCAGGGCATCGCCGACCGTTTTATCGGTTTCGCGCTCGATTGCCGAACGCTCCCACACCTTGAAGTAGCCCAGTGCACCGTAAGCGAGCGTGGCAGAGGTCGCCACGCGGTACTCACGCTGTGGGTTCAAATCCTGCTTGTTCTCGGTACCGACCTGAACGCGCACTACCCGCTCGCCTGCCGGCTTCGCGGGGTCGAAGGTCACCTGCAGTCCGCTCACCTGCAGAAAACCCGCATTGGGCTGGGGATATAGTGTGAGCGCACGCTCCAGAGCCTGCTGAATCTGCGCGCCGGTGAGTTTCAGCACCACCACGCGGTCGTCGCGATAAGGCAGTAACCTGCTCACTATCTCGGCCGGTGGAGTATCTTTGCTCAGGGTGACCTCGTTGAACGCTGCTGCCGGAAGCCAGGCGATTTCCGCTCCGCTTGCGTCGCGCAGGGCGTCCACCACCACGTTCGCCAGGTCGCTCTCCTCCGTGCGGACGTTTTTGGTGCTCAGCTCCTGCGCCCACACGGCAACACCTGTTATCAGCAGGAGAACCACTGTCCACAGGATGCTGTTAACCGCTCGGCTGGTTGTTTTCATTTTTGCGTGCCCCCTTCCATCGCAGATAGGCATGGATGAACAGGTCGATGTCGCCATCCATCACCCGAGGCACATCCCCCGTTTCCGCTTCTGTCCGGTGGTCCTTCACCATATAATACGGTTGAAACACGTAGGAACGTATCTGATGTCCCCATTCAATCGGCGGAGGCTCACCACGCAGCGCAGCAATGCGCTCCGCATTGGCACGACGCTCGCGCTCCGCCAGCCGCGCCATTAAGACGCGCATCGCCAGGTCGCGGTTACGCTGCTGCGAACGCTCGTTCTGGCACGTGACCACGATGCCGGTCGGTATATGCGTGATACGCACCGCCGTCTCGTTCTTCTGCATGTGCTGACCGCCAGCGCTGCCCGCGCGGAAGGTCTCGATGCGCAGGTCGTCCGGGTTTATTTGAATCTCTTCGCTCTCTGAAAGTTCCGGTATCACATCCACCGAAGCGAAAGAGGTATGCCTGCGCTTGTTGGCGTCAAACGGTGAAATCCGCACGAGTCGGTGTACCCCTCGCTCGGATTCGAGCAAGCCGTAGGCGTTGCGTCCCTCGACGCGTACCGTTACACTTTTTAGACCGGCAACTTCGCCCGGAGTTTCATCTAAAATCTCGGTTCGGAAACCGTGTTCCTGCGCCCAGCGTAAGTACATCCTTAACAACATCTGCACCCAGTCACAGGATTCGGTGCCGCCAGCTCCGGCGTTGATTTCCAGGATAGCGTTATTGGCATCGTGCTCGCCGCTGAGCAGCGTCTCCATCTCCAGGGTGTCCAGTCGCTTCGCCAGCTCCTGCACGCCCTGCTGCAGCTCCTCCAGCAGTTCCGGGTCCTCCTCCTCCTGCAGCAGTTCCGCCATCGCCTGCAGCTCCTGCCACTGCCGTTCCAGCTCCTCCCAACCCGCGATACGCTGGCGCAGTGCGTTCATCTGCTGGATGGTCTCCTGCGCCACGCGCGGCTCATCCCAGAAGCCGGGGCGGGCGGTCTCCTCCTCCAGCCGGGCGATTTCCTCTCGCACATGGGCAACGTCAAAGGTGTTCGCCCAGCGCACGCAGACGCTCGCCATACGCCTGCAGGTCGCGGCTCAAAACCTCTAACACAGGCTCCCTCCCTTCTCATGGTCTCACAAAGGGTATTGTACCATAAAGCAGCTGGCAGGCGCAGATGAGAGTGTTCGAAATACCGGCTCAAGGTTTACCTCAGCGACTGAAAGTCTCGGGGAACGAACAGACAAAGCCTTGTGCTGTTGGTTTCCTGCCTCCGCAGGAGACTTCGCTTCGGGTTGCCTTTAACTTCCGGTTGTTAGGAAGCATCCATTTCTCGGACGCTCCCAAGGCAGATTGTTGCTGCGAAACGGATACTAGCAGGCGGTGGACTGGTCTGGTGCACCATCCAGATAGAAACTCCCCAGCGCGTGTGTTCAAATTGTCGCGCACCATAGGCTTCTCGATGCCCGTCCAATCGGGTAGGTCGGCGCCCGTGAGGTCGGTCAGGCAGCGCGGCTTGCAGAACTTTTCTGCAGGCTCGCGGGCGGCGAGAGGTTGTGCCGTCAGAAAGACTCCTTTTCGGCTTACCGATACATCCCCTTCACCGCCTCATACAACTCGCCAAACCGCTCGCGCAGGTAGCGGTAAAGGACGGCGTTCTCGTTGCGGGGTTCCACCCGCCTCGCGGGAGCGGCAATCTGTTTGGCGATAGCGAAGGACTCATACACGCCCGCCGCTACTCCTGCGATGACTGCCGCGCCCAGCGCGGTGCTGGTCTCCGCGTGTTGCGGGATTTCTATTGGACAGCCGTACATGTCTGCCAGAATGCGCATCCACTCCTCATTGCGTGTACCGCCGCCCACCACGCGCACCGATTCGGCGACCGCTCCGTGCTCGTGCATCACCTGCAGGATGCTCGCCAGCGCACACGCGACCCCATCCAGCACCGCCCGTGCCAGATGCCCCCGCGTGTGGTGCGCCTGCAGTCCGAAGAAAACGCCCTTCGCCTGCCGGTTCCAGATAGGCGCGCGCTCGCCACTGAGGTAGGGCAGAAAGAGAAGCCCGTCACTGCCGGCACGCACCTGCGCCGCCTCCCATTGCAGCCGTTCGGCAGAAGCTCGCCCGCCGAACAGACGTACGAACCAGTCCCACGCGCTGCCCGCCGACTGCACCGTGCCGAACTGCACCCATCTCTGCGCCTGCGCGGACATCAGCGTGGTAAGGCGCATCTGCCCGTCGGGAGTGAACCGCTCGCGCAGGCACGAGGTCCACGCCGTACCGCCCACATAAGTGTAGCACGCGCCCGGCTCCACCACGCCTGCTCCCACCGTCGCACACGCACCATCTCCCGCGCCCAGCACCACCGGCAGTCCTTCGGGCAAGCTCGTTGCCCGAGCCGCCTGCGCGGTTACCCTGCCGATAACCGTTGTTAAAGGGAGCACTTCGGGAAGCAGACGACAGGGAACGCCTGCTGCCTCTATCACCTCTTCGCTCCAGCACAGGCGGTTGACATCGTATATCCCCGTCAGCGAGGCGTCCGACGGGTCGGTAACCCCCCACCTGCCCGTGAGCTTGCCCGCACAATAGTCCTTGCACTGCAACATCCAGCGGGCTCGCGAGACGACCTCCGGCTCCAGCTCCTGTAGCATCATTAGCTTGGGCAGAGAGTAGAAGGGCGCGAGGCGGTTGCCGGTGATGGCGTAATATCGCTCCTCGTCCAGGAGTTGTCGCAGGCGTTCACACGGTTGCTGAGCGCGGATATCGGCGTGGATGAGCGCGGGACGAAGCGGTCTGCCCTGCTCGTCCACCAGCACCACACCGTTCATGTGCCCGCTGAAGCCGACCGACACCAGCTGTCGGCGCCGCTCGGGGTCCTTCTCCAGCAGGGCGCGGCTGCACCGCACCACCGCCCGCCACCAATCGGCGGGGTTCTGCTCGGCGGCAAGGGGCGCGGAATGGGCAGTGCGGTAGCCCGCGAAGGCAGTATCGATCAGCTGCCCCCGCTCGTCCACCAGCACCGCCTTGTTACCGGTTGTGCCCAAATCGTGCGCGAGAATCAGCCTCATGGTGCCATCTGCGCCCGCAAGTAATGGGCGCACTTCGGCAGCTCTTCACGCGGGTCGCCCGGGATGCCGCACTCCAGCACCATATAGCCCGTGAAGCCAATCTCCTTCAGCGCGGCGAAGCCCGAACGGAAGTCGGTGTGCCCGTATCCGGGTAGCAGGCGTGTGCTGTCCGCCAGATGCACATGGGCGAGATAGCCCTTTGCGCCCCGAATGGCGGCGGGGATGTCGCGCTCTTCGATGTTCATGTGGAAGAAGTCCGCCATGAGCTTCAGGTGCGAGCCTCCCACGCGCTGGCAGATGCTGACCGCCTGTTCGAGCCGGTTCATGTAGTGGGTCTCATAGCGATTCAGTGGCTCCAGCAGGATGTAACTGCCCGCCTTCTCCGCCACCTTGCTCAGCGGCTCCAGCACCTTGCAGAGCAGCTCGGTCTCCAGCTCCACCGCCGAGGCATAGGGCGTCAGGTCGGGAAGGCGCGGCGCACCGAAGATAGGCACCACAATCACGCCCGTCGCGCCGATTTCACCCGCCACGTACAGCAGTGTCTCGATATCCTGAATGGCGCGTTCGCGCTCGCGGCGGTCGGCGTCCAGTAATGCTCCCCGATAGCCCGCGCAGATGGAGCTGGGCTTGACGGAGTGGTTCGCGGTGAGTCGCTTCACCTCCGCCACGCGCTCTTTGCGCATTCCGCCTTGCTCGGTGTCCAGGAACTGCGCTCCCCAGAACTCGATGCCTTCGTATCCGAATTGCGCCAGGTTGTCCAGCTTCTCCTGAAGCGTATTGCCCGGCGCCATGCCATCCTGACAAGCCAGTTTCATCGCAGTGTCCTCCTGTCGGATAGATTGTTAACGCAAGGTGTCGGGACGGGCGCAACGCTCCCATTTGCCCGGCATGGGCGGATGGGGCTTGTGCGGCTCGGTCTGATACCAGAACGCCACGCTGGAGTAGTCGTTGTTTTGCAGGTTGGCGTGCCCGTGCTCGATGGTCACCTTCAGCGATTTGGTGAAAACCACAGGATCCTGAATATGGAATCGGTAGCTGGTGCATTTGTGCCGTCCGGGGTAGCGCGGGTCATGCTCCCAGATGGACGTGCCCGCGTAAGGATAGGCACGGTCATGCATCCCCCAGGCGTGGCAGAAATAGTCTTCCGAACCGGTTCCGTTCAGGGAGGGCAGCTCCTCCCCGTCGATAAAGAACATATCGTCGCCTTCACCCCACCAGGTCAACCCGTCCACGTTGGGGTCAATGTTATGCACCGACAGCACACAGCCCACATAGTGCCCTGCTCCTTCCGCTTCCAGAATCACGTAGTTCTCTTTGCCGTCGACGTTCGGTTCCTGCCAGAACAAGCCGATATCCAGACCCTGCCGCGCCAGTTCGCCTTTGATGCCCTTGGTCGGGTACTCCTGGCGATACTGGGCGTGGAAGCGCAGGGCGTCTTCCGGCAGCGCGTCATACTCCTCGTAGTCGATATAAAAGTAGAAGGCGTCGATGGGCACATCGCACTCGTTGACCACCTGAATGACCGCCCGCTCGGCAAAGGGCATCTGCCAGTAGCAGTTCATCGCCATGTTGCCGCCGCGCTTGCCTTCCATCTCCGCCGGGGCAACCGTCGCCAACGGCGCGGAGACGAAGGACTGCGCGATGCCGTGCCCCAGACCGAAGAAGTCGCCTAACGGCACGTAGACGCTCGGTTCGGGTTCGTTGTCCCAGTACATCTTCAGCAGGGTCTTACGCAGGTAGTCGCGGTCCTTGCAGGCAACGGTGAACCAGATATGCGTGATGCAGCCTGCACCGGAGATGTCTGCTAACGTGGCGGTTTCACCAGCGGGAATATGCCAGCAATCGGCGTTGCCGCCGGTCCTATCGTAGCTGGATACGCGCTTTGTGCGTGCGTGCCGCCGCAGGGTCAGCGATTTCAGCGTCGACAGCGTTAATGGGTTCATGTGCTCCTCCGATTGTAGATGGAATATATCCCCTGTCTTCCTTCGCCGTGCCTGCGGCGGTTCCTGCGCCACCGTTCGCCCTAAACCGATTCGAGTGCCTGCTGCAGGTCTTCGACGAGGTCGTTGACGTCCTCGAGACCGACGGAGAGGCGAACCATGTTATCGGGGATGCCGCACCACGCACGCTCTTCGGCACTCATCGATGCGTGCGACATCTTCGGGGGGTAGCCAATCAGCGACTCCGCCCCGCCCAGGCTCTCCGCCAGATTGAAAATCTTCGTGCCCTCGCAGAAGCGTTGCGCCGCTTTCGCTCCCCCCTTCACGCCCACGGCAATCATGCCGCTGAAGCCATGACGCATCTGTTTGCGCGCCAGTTCGTGCTGCGGATGGGAAGGCAAACCCGGGTAGCGCACCCATTCTATCTTCGGGTGGCTTTCCAGAAACTGTGCCACTGCCATCGCGTTGCGACAGTGCGCCTCCATGCGAACATGCAGAGTGCGGATGCCCCGCAGGGTCAGCCAGCAATCGAACGGGCTGGGCACGCTGCCAAAATCGTTCTGGTAGCGATACAGTTTCTCGTACAGCTCGGCGTCATTGGTCACCACTGCGCCGCCAATCAGGTCGCTGTGCCCGCCGATGTACTTGGTGGTGCTGTGTAGCACGATGTCCGCGCCGAGTTGCAAAGGGTTTTGCAGGTAGGGACTGGCGAAGGTGTTGTCTACCACCAGCAGGGCATTATGCCGATGCGCCAGTTCGGCGATAGCCGCAATGTCCAGCACCACCAGCGTGGGGTTCGATGGAGTTTCTATCCACACGAGCCGCGTGTTCGGGGTGAACGCTTCCTCAACGCGGCTGAGGTCGGTGAAGTCGGTATAGGTGGACTCGATACCGTACTTCTCGCGCAGGTGGCGGAACAAGCGGAAGGTTCCCCCGTAGATGTCTTTCGTGGCCAGGATATGCTCTCCGGTGCGCACCAGCGAGCTCACCGCCGTCTCTGCCGCCATCCCAGAAGCAAAAGCCAACCCATACTGGGCGTCCTCCAGCGCGGCGATACTGCGTTCCAGCCCCGCCCGCGTGGGGTTGCCTGAACGCGCGTATTCCCAACCCGCTTTCAGCTCGCCCACCTGCGACTGTACGTAAGTGGAAGCCATGTAAATCGGTAAAACAACGGCTCCCGTCGTCGGGTCGGGTTCCTGTCCAGCCCGAATTGCTTTGGTACCAAACCGCATAGATACTCCTCCTTGCTATGTAAATACTACCACTCGCTCAACGGCGTCTCCTCAGGCACGTCTGAGCGAAATGTTTCGTTCCACAGAGGCTCCATCAACACGCGGAGACGCACCGGACGACGCACCTCCATGCGAACGAACAGTTTGCGCACGTCTTTGTTCTCCGCCTGACGCTCGGGATGGGGCGACTCGGGCAAAGGCTCGGCATTCATTACGCCCAGCCGCGCATTGCCCGGCTGTAGCAAACGCACGCGCAGGGTCTCTCCTCCCTGACGCAGCTCGGCAGAGCTGCCATCCGGGCTTACCGCGACGTCAGCGCGAGTATGCACAAACCAGTACAGTGTACCCGGCTGGTGCAGCTCTATCTCGTCCTGCACCA
>JAPWUZ010000003.1 GCA_028275265.1 Armatimonadota bacterium
TGGAATTTTACGCGAATCCTGAGCATAATCCTTGTTTTGGCACGAATTATGCATATATAGTAAGTGGCATAGTTGTTTCCACCTGTAGAATATGCCGCGATGCAACGGGGCACGGACTTGCTTGCTGACCCTCGGTGCCGGGGTGAGCTGTGGGCGAAGCCCCGAAGACAGGGAGGTAATTTCAATGAAGGTCAACCGCAACTGGCTTCTGCCTGTGGTTTGGTTGGCGAGTGTGCTGTTGCTCTCAGGCGTGTCACCGTCGTTGCTGGCACAGCAGGCGAGGAAGCCGAATCTGGACACGGGAGCGTTCCCCTATCTCCTTCCGGGCAGCCCGCTGGACATGCTCCTCGCTGCGCCCGGAATACAACCCCCTCTTCAGTACGAGACCTCTGTGGCACATACCCGCCCCGAAAAAGCCAACCCCAACCGTCCCATCGGTCCGGAATACCTGCGGGAAGGGCTGGTGCTGGGCAATGAGGGCGTGGTGGACGCCGGTCGTTTCCCTATGCCTTTCGGCACCAAAGGCGAGAAGGTCGCACTGGCGTTCCTCAGCGGAGACTATATGCCCCCCGAGGGCGAGAAACTGCAGCCTGCACTGGCGAGACTGGCACAGCAGCGCGCTGCGCAGCTCTCCGCGCTTGGCTCCAGCGCAAAACCCGCCGTATACGCGCTTATCCTGCTCAACAACCGTCTGGACGAAGCGTTGCAGACGTGGCTGCAGGAGCGCGGGGTGGAGCTGCATGGGTTCTACCCGTACCGCGCCTACCAGGCGCGCATTCCGGTAGACGTGCTGAACACCGTAGCGGCGCACCCGCAGGTGCGCTGGATAGGTCAGCCTAATACGGTGCAGAAACTGGACCCTGAACTGGTGTACTTTATGGGCGACCAGAGCGGCGAAATCATCTGGCTCTACGTGAACCTGTTCGCCCCCGATGAAGCAGCACGTGATGCCATCTCCAGCATGGTGATGCAAACGGGCGTGTGGGATCCATCCCTAGGTGTGCTTGCCGTCGTTGCGGACGCTGCCACCATCAACCGCCTGCTGGATATGGATGCAGTGCTGTTCGTGGAGCCGATACGTCCGTCACACGTCATGCACACCGAGTCGCAGGCATCCATTGATGCCGACCTGCTGTGGTATTACCAGCACGACGGACGTCCCGAGGGCGGAAGGCCCATCAAGGTGGGTGTGATGGACACCGGCGTGCGCATCTCGCACTGGGATTTTGCCAATATCGTTGGAGGCACTGCCGGCTACAACCGCACCGATGAAACCTCTTGGTGGGATGACCGGCACGGTCACGGCACGCATGTGTCCGGCACCTTCATGGGCGAGGGGCAGGCACAGTTCCGCTACCGGGGCACGGCATCCGGATTGCGTGATACCAACGTGGACGGCTGGGACTTTCTGTTCAGCAAGGTGTTCCGCTCGGACGGGCATTCCCAGGGCGACTCCGTCTATGAGGGCTTGCTGGACATGCAGGGCAGAGAGACCCGCTACAGACGGCAGGTGTTCAACTTCAGCGGCGGCGCAGACGGAAGCTATCTGGTGGGCACGGACACGAATTCCCGCAAGGTGGATGAGCTGTTCCGGCAGGGCATCGTGCCGGTGATAGCTGCTGGCAACGCGGGTCCCAATGAGGGCACCGTCGGCTCGCCAGGGGTGGCGAAGGGCGCGTTCACCGTAGGTTCCATCTATGACGATGGTGTGGGCACCTTAGACCAGATGCGCTCCACTTCCTCACGCGGACCCACCGGAGATGGTCGTGTAAAACCGGACGTGGTCGCTCCGGGCATCTGGATAGACTCGTGCGGTAAGGACAGTGACACCGACTACGCCTACGGCTGGAGCGGCACCTCCATGGCAGCGCCCCACGTCGCGGGACTGGTAGCGGGCTTCATCGGGCATTACAACACCCCCGCGTGGGCAACCAAGTCCACCATCGTCGCCAACGCTATCGACCTGGGGCACGCCTCCACGGCTCAGGGACGAGGCAAGGTAGATGGCATGCTGTCGCATTACAACGTAGACGGTTGGTGGTCTATCTGGTGGGACAGCAATGGAGGCACGGGAAGCCTGAAAACCATAGACTTCAACCTGTCCCAAAACGCCGCCCTGCTGCGCATCGTGCTGGTCTATCCGGATGCGCCTGCCCCGTCTGGTGGTAGTGTTGCACTCAAGAACGATTTAGACCTCTACCTGGACAAAGAGCCTTTCACCAGTGGAGCCAGCGGCGAGTGGTGGTCCGTCTCTTCCAGAGACAACATAGAGGTCATCAATGTCGCGAACGCCACCGCGGGGAACTATCGCATCAAGGTACACACCTATGACCAGAACGAAGGTTCCACACAGGCGTGGGCAGTGACGGCGCGCGCCTTTTACGGCGATGTTACCCCAAACGTCACCATCACATTCACCGCACCAGTGGCGGTCAAACCGAATGTGAACTTCGACGTGACTGGCTCGGCGCGAGCAGACTCGTTTGTCGCCTCGGGCGTGCTGGGAGACATCGACCTGCTGAGCACGGGGCTGACGCTCAATGGGCTGACTTACGTGCGCTATGCTCCGGACGGTGCGGAGGAAAGCGTGTATTTTGCGGGCAGGGAGAACATGAATCAGGGCAATATCCCTGCAGGCCACTGGCGACGCCTGGTGTGGAGCCTGAAGGGAACCACAGAGGGGTCGAAGAGCATCCGTTACGACATCGAGTCCATCAACGGCGGTACCGCCTCCGTCACCCGCACGGTGATTGTGGACGGTACCAACCCCACCAACTGGCAGGGCTTTCTACCAGACTGGACGAACGACCCGACGCCAAACTGCTCCATTCAGGTTCAGGACACCCTGTCGGGCCTGAACACCAGCGAACTGTACTACTGGTACTGGACTGCTGCCACAGGTACGAAGGGTCCCTTTGCCTGCAACACCAGTGCGGCGAACGGCTCCACCGCGCTCGAGCGTATCATCGCAACGAGTGTGCCGTTTAACCAGGAAGGTGGAACGGGGCAAAACCAGGTCTACTTCCGCGTCTACGACCGCGCGGGCAACTCCAGCGACAGCGGATGGAAAACGGTGAAGATAGACCTCACCACCCCGCAGGATTGGCAGAACTTCACCGTGACCAGCGTGGGCAACACAGGACTGACGCCAACCTGCACCGTGCAGGTACGCGATGTGCTGTCGGGGCTAAGCATCTCCGCCGGAGCCTTATACCGCTATTCCAGGGATGGGGGTAGCACGTGGAGCTCCTGGTCCAGCGCATCCATCACTGGTTCCGACGGCACCACCGCTTTCCAGACCCTCACCGCTACCAACGTACCCTTCAACCAGCAGAGCGCAACGCTGAACAGAATCCAGTTCGCCGCTCGCGACGTGGCGGGTAACTGGGGTTACAGTCCTCAGTATACCGTAGTCACCAAATACACCACGTATCTCGACCTGCAGAACGCCTCCGGCACCATCGGACAAACGGTAACCCTGCAGGCAACCCTGCGTCGCGTCTCGGACAACGCCGTGCTGCCCGGCAAGACGGTGAGCTTCAGCGTGCAAGGCGCATCGGCTGGCTCCGCGACTACGAACGACTCCGGCGTTGCCAAACGGTCGTGGACGGTGACCGCCGGCGTGCTGGGAGACGTGTCCATGAGCGCATCGTTTGCCGGGGACAGCGCGTACCATCCCAGCTCCGACACAGCCACCTTCCGCCGCTACGCCGACACCGTCGTTTCCGTCTCGAACGTCTCCGGCAGGCGTGGCGAAACCGTTACCCTGACAGCGAAACTGACGCGCAAGCACGATGGTGCGTTGATCATTAACCGCATGCTTCGCTTCAAGGTGGACGGTATCGTCGTTGGCAGTGCGCTGACCAATATCGGCGGCGTTGCCAGCGTGGCTTACACCATCCCCAACGATGCCTCCATCGGGGCGCACCAGATTCTGGTAGAGTTCGCCGGAGACGACCCGCTGAATCCCAGCAAGGGCACCGGCACACTCAACGTTGCTCCAAACATTCACGTGGTTAGTGGGCGTGTGGACTTGCAGGATTACAGCGCGGACCCGACCGATACGTCCGTCACCATCGAAATCCGCAACCCGGGCAGCACCACACCACTGGAGACGCATATCGTGCTGCTTGACGGCAACCTGTACGCCTTCGGCACCACGCTGGAGGGAACATACGACCTCGCCGCCAAGGCGTCGCACTGGCTGCGACACACTCGCTCCAGCATCGCCATCCGGGGCGATGTGACGGTGAACTTCAGCCTGATTAACGGTGACGTGGACGGCGATAACGAGGTGACGCTGTTCGACTTCGGTGAGCTGGTAGCCGCCTTCGGTTCCTTGCCGGGCGACAGCAACTGGAACACCAATGCCGATTTGGACGGAGATGAGGAAGTCACTCTCTTTGACTTCGGCATCCTCGTGCGCAACTTCGGCTTGATCGGCGACGATTAAACAAACAAAGGGGTGCTCCATACCGAGCACCCCTTGACAAACACCCTTCCCCCAAGATAACATGCTAATAGAAGTACGGTACGACCGTTGACCAGAAAGGGAGGTCTCCCGAT
Organism: Armatimonadota bacterium; assembly: GCA_028275265.1. Taxonomy (GTDB): domain Bacteria; phylum Armatimonadota; class HRBIN16; order HRBIN16; family HRBIN16; genus HRBIN16. The sequence continues at coordinate 4,567 of JAPWUZ010000003.1, forward strand.
GCGAAGTTCCAGAAAGGGGTTTGAGCTCGACCCCATTACCCTGGGCACCATCGCGCTGGGCATCGTGCTGGTGGTGGTGTTCATCGTGATCGGCAACAACCGGATGCCTCAACCGGTATCGCCTTCTTACGCCAGTACCTCTACCGGTGCGGGCGGAACAGGCGGCGCACCATCGTTTGGCGGGGCGCCCTACGGGGCTGGTCCCGGTGGCGGAATGCCCTACGGTGCGCCAACCAGTCCCTACGGAGGGTATGGCGCTCCGCCCGGAATGCCTCCGGGTATACCTCCAGGTGTCGGTGCTCCCACATCTGGAGCATCTCGCCCGCCCGGCCCGATGATGAGCGGTCCCTCGGCAGCACCATCTGGTGGAGGTGAACCCTCAGGCAGGCTCGGAGGGTTGGCAGGCAGAAGAGGCGGCATGGGTCTGGAGGAAGATTAAGCTGCCCTTCCTCGCCAAGCGGCTGCTCAGTCGGCAGCCGCTTTTTCATTGTGCGGGTTTACGGTGGAACCTGTTTATCCTCGCTAGCCGTATAAGAAAACAAACCATACGGAGTGAGAGGAGGAGATTTCATGCATCGCTGGCAGAAGACTCTGGCAGGCGCGTTGGTGCTGACAGGCGTGGTCGTTGGCGCGCTGTGGTTTACCGGCAACCTGTTTGCAGACCCGTTGCCTCAGGGACGCGCTGCACCCGACTTTACGTTACAGGATCAGGACGGTAAACGGCATCGGCTTTCCGCGTATCGAGGCAAGACTGTCGTGCTGGCGTTCTATCCGGCAGATATGACGCCCGGCTGCACGCTGGAGATGCGCTCCCTGAACGCATCTTTGCCTCAGTTCAAAGAGATGGGCGTGCAGGTTTTCGGTATCAGCGTGCAGGACGTGAAGTCCAAGCGGGAGTTCTGCGACAAGGAAGGTCTGCAGTTCCCGCTGCTGGCGGACGTCGGCGGGAAGGTGGCAAGGCAATACGGCGTTCTCGCCCCTGCTGGGATTGCCCAGCGCGTGACGTTCATCATCGCCCCCAACGGACAAATCGCCAGCGTCATCACCAATGTGAACGTCGCTGCACACGGCGAGCAGGTGTTGGCGATGCTGAAGGAGCAACCTACCGCGCAAGCCGCCGTCAGCTGGAAGGCGCAGCTGGGACAACCGGTGCCTGACTTCCAGCTTCCCCGAGCGGATAACGGCAAGATGGAATCGGTATATGGCGACCGCAAGCAGAAGGCAACGGTGGTCATGTTCATCGCCACGCGATGCCCTGTCTCCAACGCCTACAATGAGCGCATGCGTACGATAGCGCAGGAGTACATGGCAAAGGGCGTGCGATTCGTCGGTATCAACTCCAACGTCATCGAGCCGACCCCGGAAGTGGCGGAACATGCAAAGCAAAACGGCTTTCCATTCCCCGTGTTGAAGGACGAGGGCAATAAGATTGCCGACCGCTTCAACGCCCAGTTCACCCCCGAAATCTTTGTCATGGACGCGAAGGGCGTTCTGCGCTATCACGGGCGGATTGACGACAGCCAGAACCCGGCAAACATCACCTCGCATGACCTGCGAGATGCGCTGGATGCGCTGCTGGCAGGAAAGAATCCCCCTCGTGCCGAAACCAAAGCCTTCGGATGCACGATTAAGAGAGTGAGGTAAGAAAGGGTGTTCACACGTCGGATTGGCTCGGTTGCCGTGCTGCTGAGCATCGCGTTGCTGGCACAGGCAGCAGCAAAAGTACCGCAGGTGGACGGCGACGGGTTCAAAAAGGAGCTGGCGAAACGCAAAGGCAAGGTGGTTGTTGTCAACCTGTGGGCAACGTGGTGCCCTCCCTGCCGCGCCGAGTTCCCTGCGCTGGTTAAACTGTACAACACCTATCGCAACCGCGGCGTGGATGTGCTCGTCATCTCGGTGGATGACGTGGCGGATGAGGCAAAGGTGGCACAGTTTCTGCAGCAGCAGAAAGCCAAAATGCCCGCGTTCATCAAGAAGCCGGGCGATTCCGAGAGTTTTATCAACGCGGTAGACCGCGATTGGCCAGGGGCAATCCCTTACACGATAGTGTACGACCGAAACGGCAAACCGTTTGCCAAAATGCTGGGCGATCACACCTTCGCCCAATTTGAAGCTACGGTGAAAAAGGCTCTTGCCAAACGCAGATGACCCCCATGTCCGAAAACCCCTTGCTGAAGGCGTCGTTCCTGCAACGCCTCCAGCGTTTGCAACTGCTGGTCCGGCGACCCCTGCCGGGTCAGTGGAAGGGTGAACATCGTTCGCCCAAGCGTGGCTACAGCGTGGAGTTTGCCGACTTCCGCGAATATTCGCCCGGAGACGACCTGCGCTATGTGGACTGGAAAGCCTACGGCAGGTTAGACCGCCTTTATCTGAAGCAGTACGTGGAGGAGGAGGATATCTATGTCTTACTGCTGGTGGACTGCAGTCGCTCCATGCAGTTCGGAGAGCCCACCAAACTGCTCTTCGCCCTGCAGGCGGCTGCAGCCCTTGGATACATCGCGCTGTGTCGTTTCCACCGCGTGGGCGCGGGGCTGATAGCGGACGGCAACGTGTTCTGGATGCGCCCTGCGCGCGGCAGGCAGTCTCTGATTCCTCTGCTGCGCTTTCTGGGCAACCCACCTGATGCGCGAAGCACTGCACTTGCTGAAGCAGCGCGGCAGGTGGTCAACGGCTGGAAACACCGTGGGGCGGTATACCTGCTGACCGACCTGATGGACGAACACTGGCAGGATGCCCTGCGCCAACTCCTTTCTCGTCGTCATGAACTTACCCTTATCCATACCCTCACTCCACAGGAACTACATCCCGACCTGATGGGTGACCTGTTGCTGGTGGACAGCGAAACGGGCGAGACGCGCGAGGTTAGCCTTTCCGCTCACGCCCTGAACCTGTACCAGCGTGCCCTGCACCAGCTTTGCAACGACGCCTCCGCCCTGTGCGGACACTTCGGCGGCAACTACCTGCTGGCGGATACTTCGCAATCGTTGGAGCAGTTCGTGCTGCGTGAGATGCGATCGAGGGGGGTGCTGGCATGAGATTCCTCGCCGTGTGGAACCTGCTGTGGTTCCTGCCCATCGGCGGCGCGATTATCGCCCTCTACATCCTGCGCCTGCGCCGCCGGCGCGTGGAGGTGCCTGCTGTCCTCCTCTGGAAGCAGGTAATGCAGGACTTCCAGGCAAACGTGCCCTGGCAGCGGCTACGCAAGCACTGGCTGCTGCTGGTGCAGCTGCTGGCTGCGCTGTTACTGGTGCTGGGAGTGGCGCAGCCTTACACGCGCGCATGGGTCTACTCCGGCGAGGCACATGTGCTGGTACTGGACGGCAGCGCAAGCATGATGGCAACCGATGTCGCGCCAAATCGTTTCGAGCGGTCAAAGGCTCTGGTGCAAGAGTACATCCAGAAAATGCCGCAGGGAGACCAGGCAGCCATCGTGCTGGCAGGCGCACGTCCTCGCGTGCTTTGCGGACTGACGTATAACCGCTCTGAGTTGCTGCGTGCCCTGAAAAACGCTCAGCCTGTGGAGACCGGCGTGAACATGGCAGAAGCAGTGGCGCTTGCCTCGGCAATCCTCGCGCCCTTCGCTGCCCCAACGATCGAGGTGTTCACCGACGGAGGCTTCCCCGAACCGCGAGATATCGATACAGGGAGAGCGCGTCTGCAGTACCATACGGTGGGTACCCGTGCTGAGAACGCAGGCATCGTGGCGGTAGACCTGCGTGAAGACCGCGACGCTCCCGGACGGTTTGACCTCTTTGTGGCGCTGCGTCACAACAGCGACAGGGAAAAGCGCTACACCGTGGAGCTCTGGCGCGGCGATAACCTTGCAGATGCTCAGGAGGTCGTTGTGCCGCCCAAATCGGAAGCGCCCGTGTTGTTCCGCCAGCTGATACCAGCCGACCGTCCTGAGGAGCTGCGTGCTCGGCTGGACGCGCGCGACGCCCTCGCCTGTGATAACACCGCATACGCCGTACTGCACCCCGTCCGCCCGCTAAAAGTACTTCTGGTGAGCAAAGGTAACCTCTTTCTGGAAACCGCGTTGAGTCTGGATGCTCGCACGACTGTCCAGAGGATAACCTCGCCGCCCGCCGCCGAAGCATACGCCCAGTACGACGTGGTGGTCTATGATAACATAGAGCCAGCCTCACCTCCTTCCGTTCATGCTGTCTTTGTTGGAGTTATCCCGCGATGGTTCCCGGCAGTACCCCTGCAGACCGTGCAGAACAGTGTGGTGGTGGACTGGAATCACACCCATCCTGTGATGCGCTACGTCGACCTCGCTTCGGTACGGCTGAGCAAAGTCACCCCGGTTCTGCCTCAGGCGGGAACGGAAACCTTAGCCGAGGTCAGCGAGGGGGCGGTAGTGGTGTCTGTATCGAAACCGGACAGACGCTGGTTGCTCATCACTTTCGATGTGACAGCGACAGACCTGCCGTTGCGTGTGGCGTTTCCGGTGATGATGCTGAACGCCCTGCGCTGGCTCACTGCGCCGTCGGAGGGTGCAGAACGTGGATTGATACCGGCGGGCGGTCTGGCGGTCATTCCCGTGCCCGGCGAGCGCGACAGGATAGCGGTGCGCCTGCCCAGCGGCAAAACGACCGAACTCAGCGTGCAGGATGGAACCGCTCCCTTTGAAGACACCGTACAAACAGGGTTCTACCGGTGCCCGGAGACGGGTTATCTCTTCGCCGTGAATCTCGCACAGCGCGAGGAGACCGACCTGACAGTGAATCAGTATGCTACTCCTGCGTTAACCGGCACATCCGCCGGCGTGAGGAAGGTTCTGGCACGGCGAGAGTGGTGGCACTGGCTGACAGGCGTATTGCTCGCGGTGATGTTGCTGGAATGGGTGATATACCACCGAAGGTGGTGAATAAGCGCGTTTCGTGGTGTTTATAGCAAAAGTGGCAAAAAAACTTATGTTTTTTCTTGCAAAACCGTGCAACACCCCTTGAATGGCACGGAACTTGCGTAGTAAAATAACGGAAGGTAGTAGGAATGGGTATGGAGAGAGGAGAGATGGTTCAATGAAAAAGTGGCTTTTGCTCGCGGCGGCAGCTGGAGTACTGATGGCATGGCGAGCGGCGGATGCACAATCGCTCGGCAGGCGAGATAACACGCCTAATCGCCAGCCAGGGAACGTGGTAAGCCAGGGTTCGCCAACTGTTCCGGACGCAAGCACGCTGGTATTGTTCGCATCGGGAGCCGCGCCGGTCGCCCTGTATGCATTCCGGCGACAGCGAAGCAAGAAATAGAAGTCGCGCTTCTTTCGGAGTGCTTCCCTCCGCCGCGACCGCCACATGAACGGCCAAACTCAGGTTGAGCCGAAGGTTCTTGTGCGTCTTTCTTACGGGTGGTCGCGGGGAGGGCGAAGCACCGGATAGCGTGCTAGTCGGACGAAACAGGCGATACCCGCCTCGCCTCTAAATATATCTGCCCTTCTCGTGCACGGCGCAGCGTGCCTTCCACAACGATTCTGGGCTGCGGTATACACGTGCCTGACCAGACTCCGGTCACATAGATACATCCGGTGTCGTCCTTCAGTACCCAGTCTTCACGCGTGACCGGGGGTCCCCCCGCACATAGCGGACAGTTCGGGTATGGGTTCAGACCGACGTTGTAACCCTCCAATACCACCCGCTTTCCTATCCAGCGTTGTGGGTTCTGGATGATGTCGCAGATGTCCAGAATGCCGTAACGCCGCGGCGTGCGGATGGTGAAGGACGCGGAAGCCTTTATCTCTTCGCGACGTCCCTGCGGAGTTGCCAGCAGCAGTATCGCCTCCACGCGGTATTCGCCTGGAGGCACCTGCCTGCCGTCGTTGTCTTTCTGGTTCCACTCCACGCGGAACCGCCTGACCTCGCCGAAGTTGAGACGCAGGGAAGAAAACGCCATTGTGAACGCCTTACCCCGGCTCCACTGCCACCGCTCGCTCCATTCGCCCCGTTTGTAGACCAGCACGTCAAACTGCTCGCCGGACGAGAAGCGCAGCTCCAGCGGCGCGCCGCTCACGTTGCGCACCTCCAGAATGAACACCACCGGCTTACCCACCTCTACCACACGCTGCTCGGGCACGACCTGCCACTGCACCGCCTGCTGCAGACGAATGGGCTTCTGCGCTCCCGCGGGCAACGCGACTGCCAGAGCCATCAGACTCAGCCACACCAGACGCCTCATCGCTGACCTCCTGTGCGCTATAGAGTACCCTTTTGGACGCTGCGGCGACCCTGCAGGTTACTTCCCTTCTTGCGAGTTGCGCTTGGCAGCTTCCCACAGAGCGTCCCATTCCTCCAAACTCAGCTGCTCCAGCGGCCTGCCCTGTTCGCGCGCCATCGCCTCCATCTGCTGGAAGCGCACGATAAACCGCCGCACCATCGCGTGTAACGCCTGCTCCGCATCCACTTTCAGATGCCGCGCGATGTTCACCAGCGTGAACAGCAGGTCGCCGATTTCCGCCTCGATGCGCGCCCTGTCTCCCTGCGCGATGGCTTCCGCCAGCTCCTCCTGCTCCTCCCTAAACTTGTCCAGCACGCCGTTCAGGTCGGGCCACTCGAATCCCACCTTCACCGCCCGCTTCGAGACCTCCATCGCGAACACCAGCGCGGGCAGTGACGGAATCACCCCATCCATCACCGACTGCTTCGGCGCATGGCTGTTCTCCTCTGCTTTGATGCGCTCCCAGTTGCGCAAGACCTCGTCGCTGTCCGCCACCTGCACCTCGCCAAACACGTGTGGATGCCTGCGCACCAGCTTCTCACACTGCGACGAAACCACGTCCTGAATATCGAAACGGCTCTCCTCGTGCGCCAGCTGCGCGTGCAGCACCACCTGTAGCAACACGTCCCCCAACTCCTCGCACAGCTTGGCATCGTCGCCTGTGTTGATGGCATCCAGCACCTCATACGCCTCCTCCAGCAGATACGGGCGCAAAGTCTCGTGCGTCTGTTCTTTGTCCCAGGGACATCCTCCGGGACCGCGCAGTCTCGCCACCACATGCACCAGCCCGGCGAAATCGCGTCGGCCGTCGGGAGCAAGGGGCGGCACATGCACGCTGGTCAGATGGTCTACCGGCACGCGGTCCAGCTGATAAAGAGGCACCGTTTCCACCTGTTGCTGCCCTGGCACGCCCGCCGCCCGTACCACGTCCACAGGATGCTCTTCGGGATAGTAGCGCATGAGTAGCAGCTTCAGGTCGGACACCACGAAGCGGTCGTAGACCTGATAGTACAGCACATGCATCCACTGCTCCGGCGGGAAGCGTGTTGCACTCAGCGCGTCGATGACCTGCACGCCGTCGGTAATGCACAGCCCCAGCGCCTCCAGCGTCGGCTCGATGAAGCTGCTACTGCCGACCACCTGCACGGCAACGCCTTGCGCCCGGGAGCGCTCCAGCAACAGGCGCACGCTCTCCTCTGCCACCAGCGGATGCCCCGGCACCGCATACACGATGTCTCCCTTCTGTGCCTGCGTCAGCAGCTCTTCCACCATCTGCACATAAAGCGCGTCGAAACTCTCCGCCTGCTCGTACAGGGCGTCGAAAGAATGGAACGCAACGCCTGCCTCGCGCAGAGCGTCTACCGTCGGGTGTATCGCAGTGCGCAGCCATACCGGCTTCCCCGAACGCAGCACGTTCCACGCCCGCGCGGACAGAGCAGAGGGGTCACCTGCCCCCAGACCAACAACGGTAATCATGACCCTTCGACTTGTAACCTCCCCCATTTCGTTCTCCCTTCTGATTTTAGCACAACCTGGCGCAGATTACCTGTAAGTGCAGGGTAGGCGGTGCTACATTCCCTGTAGAGGATTGCCGAAACCGTATCACGAAAAAGGTTTTGGAGGTGAACGACTAATGCCCGACGACAAATGCAGGCAACAGATACTGACAAGCATTGCCCAATTGAAAAGAACGCTGGAGGAAAGAACGCCGCCAAACGAGCGCACCACCTGCATCTGGGTTATCGAACCGCTGCTGGAAGCGGCGGGATACAGCCGTTTCGACTGGATTGCCGAAGGCACCGACGCTACCGGCAACAAACCCGATTACCGCGTACTGGATAACAGCCCTCACCAGTGGCTGATGGAGGCGAAAGCTTGGAACCACGCCCTGTCGGACGCCGATGCCAACCAGCTCACCTCCTACGCCAACACGAACCATATCCGCTGGGCGGTGCTGACTAACGGGCAGGAATGGCGGCTGTATGACGCCAGCATCTTCGGCACGGTGCAGGAGCGGCTGATGGCGCAGGCGGGGCTGGACAATCCAGAGGCACTGGCGAATCTGCTGTGCGCCCTGCACAAAGAGACGATGCAGTCCGGCGAGACCGAGCGCGTCGCCCGTCGGCTGCGCATGGAGCGGGAGATGAAAGCGCAGCTGTGTGACGAAAACAGCCCTTTGGTCGACGCGATAGCCCAACAGTTACGGCAATGCACAAAAGTGGACTATACTGCTCAGGAAGTAGTACAGTTTTTTCACAAACTGATCGGGTGCGGCAACGGACCTGACCCGCAAGTGTATCCATTGGATGAATTGGCGCGAAACGCGAGGGAGCTGGCGATGGGCAAAAAGCCCACCCGCGTTCAATTCCCTGATGGTCGCGAGGAACGGGTTTCCACGTGGAAGGCGTTGACGATAGCAGTATTGCAGTGGTTCGGCGACCGGCTGCCGCCACCACCACAGCCGCGCATAAAGGGCGCAAGGCGGTATCTCTATCACGAAAAACCGGAACATGAGCGCACGCCGATGCTTGCACCATATGAGATGAGTGTCGCAGGCAGGCGCTTGAATGTAGAGATGCACGTAAGTTCCGCAGTGACGTTAGCAGCTCTTGTCCACTTGTGCGAATGTGTCGGCGAGTCGCCCTCTGGCTTTCGAATCGCTATCGGTGAACGTTGACAGTGCGAAGGGTCCGGCAAATCCCATCAGATGCCTGTTGGAAAAGCGAGGCTCCTGCCGAGACGTAAACTCCTCACCGCCCCACGGGCATCGCCCACCGCATCTGCACGGAGCCATGCCTGGCACGTGCAGGGTCTATCTCCGAAAGCCCGAGCACCAGCTCCCACTGCCCGCTGCGGTAAGCCATTTGCCACTCTCGACGCGGCAGCGTGAACAGGAACCAGTATCTTTCGGAGGCATAGCCCAGCGTATACTCCCATCCCGCATCCTGTGCGGCAAGCAGAAGCCACGCGCCCGCGTCGCCGCGACGCGCCAGCCCCAGCGTCACCCGCCGCCGCAAGGAGAGCTCCCGCGAGAGAGTGTCGATTCGCCCGGACAGCAACGGCGCGGCGTGCAGGAAGCCGTCGGCGTCGGGAATGACGGTATTGGTCAGTACCCGGGCGGTAATGCGCTGCACCCTCCGCTGCCACACGTGCCCCAGCAGGTTCTCGCCCCAGAAGGCAAAACGCCACTCCTCCGACAGGGGCACACTCAGCGCCAGATGGAACCCTACCCCCACACTGCGCGTGTCGGCAGGCTCCAGTCCGCGCGTGGTGTCCAGCAGCAGGTTGCCGTCGAACTGAGCGTTCTGCCACCTGCCGGTCAAAGTGCCCTGCTGCACCCGCCTGGTAAGATACAGGCTCCCCGATAGCAGAAGCCAGCCTTCTTCCTGACCGCGACGGATGGGTATCACGTGTTCCAGCGTCCAGCGGTTCACCGCCGAGCGGTTCATCGTCGCAGAGACTGCGGTATCTGAGGAGGGAAACTGGCTCAGGTCGCCACTACCCAGATAGAGCTGCACCGCCCCACTGTCCCCGTCGAAGCGGTCTGCGACGCCGAAAGCGTAGCGGAGTTTCCAGCGCGACAGGCTGAGCCGAACCTCGCTCAGCGCGGCGAAGCGATAGTAGCCCTCCTCACCGGTGAAGAGAACCCTGCCGTCCGCCTTTCGCAGCAACGGCTGCACGTTGGTGCTTGCCACCGTCAAGTGTTCTACTTCCAGCCGGCGATGTTCGCCTGCGGCGTGACAGGTCAGCTGTTGAACCTGCTGTCCTGTGGACCAAACGGGCGGCAGAACGAGCGGCTCCGCCCATGCTACGGACGTCCAACAGCAAAGCACGAGCGAACCGCTCGCGAGAAGCTGGATTCCCTTTCGCCTCATCACGATGCCCGGTTCGCCCGTGCCCTTTGGCTCACCTGCTGTCACGGCTACGGCAGAAGCGACTGCAGCGTCTCGAAGGTGCCGTCGCGATATTTCACGATGGCGGCATCTCCCAAATCGGGAACGCCCAGATCCCGCGCTTCGCCGATATCGGCTATCTTGGTGCCGCTGGCGTTCTTAATGGTGCCGATTGGCGGCTGGTTACGTTCTCCAGCAATTTCCACTTTCATCCCCGACGGAGAATGGGTCATCGTGAAGGTCGCCGAGGCGGGATACACCCCGTCTACTTCGTTTGCTTCCAGCAGCATCTCCATGCTCGCCTGCATACTTTCTGCGCCATAGGTGAACGTCGCGCTCACCGTGTCTTTTGGCGGCGAGGCATCCGGTCTGGTGGCAATGGTGATGTCCACTGCCGCAGGCTTGCCAATGGAGGGCGTCATGTTGCCGTTGATGCGTATCGTGCCCTTAGGGTAAGTGGACAGGCGATGCCCTGCCTGGGAAATCTGCCCGAAGGGCACGGGGTTATCCCATGTACCGCTGATTTCGCCGCTCAGCGTCAGCCGTTCGGAGGCAAAGTTCATCCTGCCGCTGAGCGTTTTGATGACGCCGCTGCCAACTCCGTTCACAGGGTCGCGGTACTCCTCGAAAGTTCCGCTCACCTGCGAGATGGTCAGGCTTATCTGCTTGTTGCTCTCGTCGCGACCGGTAACCTGCAGGGTGTTCACCGTGATGCTCCTGGGCGCGGTGCCGCCACCTTGCAGCTTCATGAACGGCACATCTACTCCCTGAAGGCTGAGCGAGAGCGGTCTGGCAGCGATTTGTGCCTGCAGGCTGGTGAGCCGAATGCGCTGGAGAGAGTCCTCCTGGCTGGAGTCCGGGTCGAAATCCACCCGCAGGTTGTTCACCTGCGCACTGCCGAACTGCGAGCTGAAGCTGCCGTTAAAGGTAGCGCTTGTCGCACGCGGACCGCTGGACATATCCATGCTCGCCAGCGTCAGTTGCAGCGTGCCATTGAAGGTGATGGGCTGGCTGAGTGCGCTATCCTGCAGGTTGATGGAGGCAGTCAGCTGCGCCGTGCGGTTCGTTTCGTTAATGGTGGGCGTCAGCGTTGCACTGTAGTTAACTCCGCTCTTGGTAGCCGTAATCTGGTACTTGCCTGCCGCCGGGTCAAAGTGGAAGGCTTCCATCACGTTGTCCACCACGACCGTCAGCACCAGCCCGTTCGATGGTCCCTCGACCTGAGAGGTTACCTTCCACGTCTTGTTGTTTGCGCTTGCTCCGACGTACTGCAGTTCATCGTGCCCGTAAGGGTCGCCCACCAGACGATACTCACCGGGGCCGTGGTCGTAGAGGCGGTCAATCATTCGCATCATGATCTCAAATCGCTTGCCAAACGCTTCGGCTGCGGACACCTGGGCGTCCACCGCATCTCTGGTCAAGTTCAGCGCGGTATTGATGGCCGTGCCCTCCATGCGCCCGTTCCCGACCACCGTGCCCATCATGTCGCGCATGGTCTGCATCATGCTGCGCGCCCTGTCCACATCGGGATCGCCAGTGGAACCCTTTAACGCGCCTTTGTGCTGTTGGATGACGTTTTGCACAGTGTCACGCAGTGTCGGGTCGGTCAAGCCACCGCCTATCTGGGAGGACAACACGGAGGAGAGATCGCCGTCCCACGATCCCAGCCGCTCGCGGATACGCTCTACGACGGTAGCCACCCCTCCGGCCGACAGGTCGCTCAGCCCCTCCTGCTCGCGGATGCGCGCTATTTCCTCGAAAGCGAAGGTGGTCACATGGTCCAGGTTGACGTTGCTTCTTCCCTCCGCAGGCATGTCGGGACTGACGGTTGCCACCCGCACCACCTTGTCGCCGACCTGTTTGGTAGCAACCACCACGATATCCTTGCCAGCAGTGGTCTCCGGAAGCGTCAGCACATAGTGCCCGCTGGAGTCGGTGGTACCCTGCGCAATCGCGTTCGTGAAGTCGGGCCAGATGTACGCCTTGACGGTAGCGTTTGCCAGCGGGGTTCCGCCTCCCACCTGCCGCGTGGTGCCTCCGGGCACCAGCACGTCACCGCTCAGGGTCAGCAGGCTTCCGCCTCCCCCTCCTCCACCGCCGCAGCCGAACAGTGACAGTGCGGCAAGTGCAGCAAGGCACACTCCCCACCACGCAAGGGAAACCCTGTGTTGCCGTAACGAGAATCTCATGCTCGCAAACCTCCTTCTTTCAGAGCCGCACGTGCTCCGTAAGTATTCCCACTATCCTATTATAGGAACCTGTGTCGGATTTCACAAGGGGAGAATGTTTGCCAAGAAATCGCAAAAGTGGTATCCTTTTGGTGCATCACAGTGGCGCAAGGAGGCAGTGTTGTTACGGGCGAAGGTTAGTATTGCGGGGTACTACTTTCTGTTGTTCGCGGCGGTGGCGTTCACCCACCCCTTCTTTCCGGTATTCTTGCGAGAGCGCGGCTTCTCCTATGGACAGGTGGGAGCCGTGTTGTCGGTGTTTTCGCTGACCGGCGCGGTAGCAAGCATTTTGCTGGGCTGGCGTTCGGACCAGGCACGCCGTCGTCGCCGCTATATCATCGGCACAATGCTGGTGGGGGCAGCCGGATATGTGCTTTTTCCTTACGTGCACTCCTTCGGCGTTGCGTTGTTGCTGGCAGCGGTCATTGGCGGGTGCATCATGTCCAGCCAGTCGGTGATGATGGCGCTGGTGGTCGACCTGTTTCGGCATCAGGGCACCGCGGGGTCGTTCGGGCAGCTGCGTGTGTTCGGCACCATTGGCTACCTGCTGGTGCTGCTGACGCTGGTGCTCTGGCAGAACTCTCCCTTGCTCGAGCCGTCGCGGATGTTCAGCAGCGTGGCGCTGCTGCTTGCACTCTCTGCGCTGGTGGTACTGCTGGCTCCGGAAAACCCGGAGGAGGTGGAGGAGTCCGCGCACCTCACCGTGAACGAAGTGGTCTACCTGCTGCACCGGCGTGACATCGCGCTGTACATCGTGGCACATTTCTGCTTTGTGGGCGCGCTGATGACCGCAACCGCCAACTTGAGCCTCTACCTGCAATGGATGCAGGCGTCGAAGCCTTTCATCAGCCTCGCCTACATGACCAGCGCGCTGTTCGAGATGCCGTTCATGATAGCCATGGGCAAACTGTCTGACCGCATCGGGCGCACGCGCGTGCTGGCAATCGCCTTCATCGCCCTGCCGGTTCGGTTGCTGCTACTGACGCTCTTCCGCGCACCGGTACCCGTTCTGTTGACTCAGACCATGCATGGGCTGACTTTCAGTATCATCACAGCGGTTTCGATGGCGTTCATCGCAGACCGCGTGGAGCCTCGCCTGCGGGCAAGTGGACAGGGTTTACTCATGGCAGCGGCATCACTCGCTTCGGCAACCATGCCCGTGGTGGCGGGTTTGATCGCCGATGCCTGGGGATTGCCCGCACTGTACGGCACACTGCTTGCTCTATCGCTGATCGGCGCAGGCGTTTTCTTCACACTGGCGCGGCAGACAGCTCCTGCTGAGGCGAGTATGCGGGTCGCCGCGCAAACAGGAGGTCAGGCATGAACAACTCTTTCCGCCAAGAGCTGGAAACATTGATCCGCGCGCGCTATCCGATTGTATATCTTATCTCATCCGAAGAACAGCGTGTGGAAGAGGAGCTGCGCAGTGTCACCGCTCGGCTGAATAAGCGATTGTATACCTGGAGCCTGACCAGCGGGCTGGTAGAGCATCCGGGTCAAACCGACACCACCACCCTGCGACCGATAGAGGTGCTCCTCAGCATCGAGCGGTTGCCCCAGCACTCTGTGGTGCTGCTCAAGGATTTTCATACTGCGCTGAACGACAGCGTGGTGAAACGCCGACTGCGCGACCTGAGCCTCGCCCTGCGCCGGACCTATACCTCTATCTTTATCCTCGCCCCTGTGCTGGTGCTGCCGCCGGAACTGGAGAAAGAGATAACGGTGATCGATGTGCCCCTGCCCACTGTGGAGGAGATTGGCGAGATGCTGGACCGCGTGATTGAGACGGTGCGGGACAATCCGAATGTAGACGTTTCGCTCACCCCTGAACAGCGCGAGATGTTGCTGAAGGCAGCGACGGGGTTGACCCTGATGGAGGCGGAGAACGTGTTCGCCCGCTCGCTGGTGCAAAAGCGGCGGCTGGACGTGGAGGTGGTGCTGTGGGAGAAGGAACAGATTATCCGCAAGTCGGGCATTCTGGAGTACTATCGCGCGACGGAAGCCTTCGAGAACGTGGGCGGTCTGGATTTGCTGAAGGACTGGATTCGCAAGCGCACCCGCGCCTTCACCGACGAAGCGCAACGATTCGGGCTGCCCGCTCCAAAGGGGGTGTTGCTGATTGGTGTGCAGGGATGCGGAAAGAGCCTGGCGGCGCGGGCTATCGGCTCACTCTGGAAGCTGCCCGTGCTGCGGATGGACGTGGGACGCATCTTTGCCGGTCTGGTGGGTGCGTCAGAGGAGAACATGCGCCGAGCCATTCGCACAGCCGAATCGGTCGCACCTGCCGTGCTGTGGATCGACGAACTGGAGAAAGGCTTCGCCGGTTCGCAATCCTCTGGCTTTTCAGATGGCGGCACCACCGCCCGCGTGTTTGCCTCGTTCCTCACCTGGCTGCAGGAGAAGCAATCGCCGGTGTTCGTGGTGGCTACCGCCAACGACGTGAGCGCGTTGCCCCCGGAGCTGCTGCGCAAAGGACGCTTCGACGAGATTTTCTTCATTGACCTGCCCAGTCAGAAAGAGCGCGAGGAGATTTTCACCATCCACCTGCGCAAGCGTGGACGCGACCCCAAAAAGTTCGACGTGCCTGTGCTTGCCCGCGCCGCCGAGGGCTTCAGCGGGGCAGAGATCGAGCAGGTGATTATCTCCGCGCTGTACGATGCTTTCCATAGGGGCAAGGAGCTGGACGACGAGACCATCCTGCAGGAGATTCGGCGCACGGTGCCCCTGTCGCGCACGATGCGCGAGCACATCGCTGCCTTACGGATGTGGGCTGCCGACCGCGCGCGTCCCGCCTCATCGCCGCCCGACACTGCGGCTTCCTCCACAGTGCCGGCAGAAGCTCCCGCTGCGGTACCCGCAACAGCCCGTCGGCGTCGCACATCCACTATCTCGCCGCGTAAAACACCTGAGGACAAAAGGTAAGGAAGTATGACACGGAGTCGGACTTTGCTCTTGCTGTGCGCTACCGCTCTGGTCAGGTGCGTAACCGGCGCGCCTGCCGAGGAGGTTCGCTCTGACCTGTTGCAGGGGGTGACGGAGATTGCCGCGCCCGGTATCCCCGGGCCGATGGTCATTACTTCGCCGAACGCGATACCGGTAGTGTGTGCTCGAGCCGGCGAAGCGGTTTTCGAGCCGGTTGTCGTGGCAGCGCAATGGGGGAAGGCGCGCGTCGTGGCGCTGGGTCACCCCGGTTACTTCGGCGCGGAAGCACTCCGCACCGCCGACACCGGTAAGATGATTCTGAACGCCGCGCGCTGGCTGAGCGGAGGCAAGTCAGATGCCGCAGTCGGCGTGTATCGCCAACCGGAGCTGCTTGGGTTTCTGCAGGAGCATGGCGTGCGCGCTTTGTCGCTCGACGGAGCCGACTGGACGAAGAGACTGCGAACCATTGACATCCTGTGCTGTTCGCCGGCGTCCCTGGACAGGCGCGAGATAGAAACCGTACGAGCCTGGGCGCGACGCGGCAAAGGCTTGCTCCTGGCAGATTTGGGATGGGGCTGGCTACAGCTGAACCCGGGCAAGCAAATCACCGACCACCACGGCAATCTGCTACTGGCAGATGCAGGCGTCTACTGGGCAGACGGTTACCTGTCTACTACCGCACCGCGGGGATATCGTGCCGACATCACCCCACCAGCGGAGTGTCACGCGTTGGTCGCCTTGCAAACACTGAGGCAATCCCCTTCCTCTTCCGACCCTACAGTGCAGAAACGGCTACTTCAGGCGGAGTGGACACTGGAACAAGCGTTGCGCACGGTTCCTTCCTCGCAAAAGCGTTTTCTCTCCGAATTGCAGAGAGCCTGTGCGCGGGTACCCCAGCAGCTGATGTCCCTGAGCAAGCCCGTTACGCAGGCGGAGCCGCTAGCCCGCCTTGCCATCGCAGTACAGACGGAGCAGATAAAGCGCCTGCCGCCAGAAAAGGTGAAAGCCCATCCCTCTGCGCAGACTTTTCCGGGTGCCGTTCCTCCGGACGCGCCCAGAGTGGAACGCACCATCTCCATTGATACGCGCATCCCCCGCTGGCACAGCACCGGTTTATACGCCGCCCCCGGTGAAGTCATCACTGTGGAGATACCTCCATCTGCTGCAGACAATGGGCTTTCGGTCCGCATCGGTGTGCATACCGATACGCTCTGGCACCTACCAAAGTGGGAACGCGCTCCCGAAATCAGTTTCAGCTTCCCGCTGAAATCGGCAATTACTCGCGCCGCGAGCGCGTTCGGCGGCACCATTGTGATAGAAGTACCCGAAGGATGTTCGCCCGGCAGGATAACAGCCACCATTCGCGGCGCAGTGGAAGCCCCCTATTTCGTGCAGGGCAAGACCAGCGTGGACGAGTGGAAACACTCTATCCGCTATGCTCCAGCGCCCTGGGCAGAGCTGCAGGGCAAGCGCGTGATACTCAGCGTGCCGTCGCGCGTGGTACGCACCCTGGATGACCCCGAAAGCGTGCTGGCGTTCTGGGACGCGGTCGTCGATGCCTGCGCCGATTTAGCGGGCATCCCTGCAGAACGCCCCTTCCCCGAACGCTACGTCTGTGACAGGCAGATTTCCGCAGGCTACATGCACTCCGGCTATCCCATCATGACATGGATGGACGTGGCGGAGCTGGTGGTTGACCTGCCGCGTCTGCGTCGGGAAGGCTCGTGGGGGCATTTCCATGAAATGGGGCACAACCACCAGAGCCCCGACTGGACCTTTGAGGGCACCGGTGAGGTAACGGTGAACCTCTTCTCCATGTACATCTACCATAAAGTGCTGGAGCAGCCGTTTGACCAGGGTCACCCTGCCATTCGCGACCGCCAGAAGCGGTTACAGCGTGTGAAAGAATACCTGGCGCGTGGCGCGCGCTTTGAGGAATGGAAAAACGACCCGTTCCTCGCGTTGACCATGTACATCCAGGTCATCGAGGCTTTCGGCTGGGAACCGATAAAACAGGTTATCGCGGAATACAGGCAGCTGCCGGCTCAGGAGCGTCCGCACACGGACGACCAAAAACGCGACCAGTGGATGATACGCCTGTCGCGTGCGGTAGGGAGAAACCTTGCGCCGTTCTTTGACCTGTGGGGAGTGCCCATTTCGCAACAGGCGCGAGATGCGGTTCAACACCTCCCTGTGTGGTTACCGCCGGAGCTGCAGGGCTGATACGTGGACTGCGGCTCGGCGGAAGCCTCGCCCTGCAGCTCCGGCATGCTCCTATCAGGCGCCGCTACTATTTCGATACTCGCTAGCCCTCGTCGTAGCCTTTCAGCGGCCGATACCAGATGTTGCGGTAACGCACCAGGTCGCCGTGGTCCTGCAGGCGAAGGGGGCCCACCGGCGGATGTGGCGTGTAGGAGGGCAGGACGCGATGCTGTGTCGCCCCCATCAGCTCGGTGGCATGATGTACCACCACGCCGTTGTGCAACACGGTGACTATCGCCGGACGGACCAGTTTCTCCCCCTCGAATCGTGGGGCGAGCCAGATGATGTCATAGGTCTGCCACTCGCCCGGCTTGCGGCAGGCGTTTACCAGTGGCGGATACTGCCCGTAAATGGCAGCGGTGGTGCCGTCGGGATAGGTGATGTTGTCGTAGCAGTCCAGCACCTGGATCTCATAGCGTCCCATCAGGAACACGCCGCTGTTGCCACGCCCCTGCCCCTCTCCCTTCACGACCGCAGGTGCAGCCCATTCGATATGCAGCTGGCAGTCGCCGAAATGCTCCTTCGTCTGGATATCGCCCGTGCCCGGCACCACCTCCATATAGCCGTTCTCCACCTTCCACCGCGCCTCACCGCCACTCACCGACTCCCAGCCAGCAAGGCTGGTACCGTCAAACAGCATCACGGCATCCGAAGGTGGCTCGCCGGGTCGCTCCTGAGTGCTGCAGGTGCCGGGTGTGACCACACGCGGCTGCGGGCGGTTGCCGTCATGCACGCGCCACCGGGTACCCGGCAAGAACGGGGTATCGTCATAACCAATCTGTGCCATAGCGATTCCTCCTTGCTCTGGTGTATACTCATTACACGGCATCTGTGTATCCTCCTGCCGTGAGGGTAGCGTGGTTTGCACGCAGGATGTCACTCAAAAATATGCGTTTTTATGGCAAGAAAAATGAAACATTTTGGCACTTGCTGCGTCTATGTAGTCGACAGGGCGCAGCAGAGACACGCTTCGCGACGAGGTGAAACTGCGATGGTATCGCCTACAACCACCCTGCAACGCTTACGCCTTTATCTCCGGCAAAACCAGTCTCGCCTGCGAGCGGCACCCACGCAGGCGGAACAGCTGGATATGCTTGCGCAGGCGCAGCAGTCGCCTGATGACTACTCTGTCGCAAGCCTCAGGGTGGTTGAGCACGCCGAGATGCGGGCGGTACCCGTGTGCCCTGTGCCCCAGCCGAATGCTCTCAAACACTTTCTGGACGGCATCCAGCGACAGCGCATCCTCTATTACGATGGCGTGGTGCCGGTGTTTTACGCCTACCTGTCGGCGGTGGTGCGCTCGCGGGTAGATAGAAAGATGTGCTGCCTGCCGCAAACCGCCTCCCTGATGCAACGCGACGCCCTGTATGCCCCTCTGCGTTACGTGGATGCTCAGGGATTGCGCCAGCAGGGTATCCCTCTACGCGACCTAGAAGTGGGCGAACCGCTGCCTCCGCACCCTGCGCTGATTCAGCTTGCCGCCAACCGCATCTCCAACGACCGCGAGATACTGGAACGCGAGCTGGCTGAGCGGTGGATTGACTGGCTGAGCGAACAGAGTTCGGAAGACTGGCTGGTGGTGGACGGCGCCATCGCGGAACTTGTTCGGATAATCCCCAGTGCGAAGGTCATCGGACTGGCAAAGACGAGTGTGGGCGTGGAACGCGCGCTGAGTCCGGAACAGATGCGGGTCGTGTACGGTTTGCGCAAGGCAGAACGCAGCAGCGTGTTTGCAGTAGCGCGCCCCGGGCAGGCGACGGTCTACTCGTGGTTTCTGCGCCTGCATGACCCCACGAAAGGAAGCTTGCTTTACGGGCTGCTGCGCGTGGAGACACCTGTTGATGAAGGCATTCTGTCACACGTGGATACGCTCTCGGCGTGGATTCTGGAAGACCGCGTGCCTTTAGCCGTACCGGACACGCGCTACGATCGCCTGCTCTACCCCATGCGGGATTGCGAGCAGTACCTGCGTGCGCACGCCCCCAGCGTGGCGCAACTGGAAGCGCTGGCGCAGCTGGTGTAGTCCTACCGGATACCATAGCAAATCCGCTACCACAAATACGTTCGGGTCATCCCGGAACATGCCCGCCAGTCCCGTGTAGATGGTTACAATCCAGCGCAGCTGCTTGGTGTTGTCTGCTATTGGTTTGCCATCGCTCCCCGGGTAGAGCGATTCCTCCTTGCGCAGCTCTTTCTCCAGCTCAGGAGGCAGGCTGACCATACGCCTCACCTGCCTTGACAATCGTCTACGGGATTATGTTACCATAAGAGATAGGCGATTGTATGGACGAGGTGTCCCAATGGAAGCACCGGCAAACGACAAACCGATTGGACGGGTGGTCGGCACGGAACGCAAGCCGAACACCGCCTTCACCTTCAACTTCTGGTGCAACCCCGACGCACCGGTGGGCATCGGCACGATTGTGGTGGTGCGCGGCGAGGCGCGTACCGTGTGGGGCGTGGTCACCGAGGGCTTCGGCTATAACGACCTCGAGACCCCCATCTACGATTACATCGGCTCGGATGGGGTGGCGGAAGCCGAAACTCCCACCCTCCGTCCCGAGATGCGTCTGTACGTCGCTTCCGTGCTGCGCCAGCAGCCCGAAGAGCCGGTACAGCCCGCGCCGATTGCGCCCGTATACCTGGCGGATGAACAGGAAGTGCGCATGGCGTTGCGCATGGACGCGTTCGACGCGCGCGGCATTCCCATCGGTGTCTACCGCAACGGCGAGCGGCTTTCGCCCATCCTGCTGGACAGCCGCTTCCTGCTGGGTCCCGAAGCGGGGCACCTTAACGTCACGGGGACATCTGGTCTCGCCGCCAAAACCAGCGCCATCATGTTTCTCATCCAGGCCACCTTCCAAAAGCTGTCCGCCGATGAAACGGTTGCCGCATTGCTGTTCAACGTCAAGGGCGCCGACCTGATGTTCATTGACCTGCCACCCGAACCGGATTTCCTGAGCGACGAGGACCGGCGTATGTACGACGCGCTGGGCGTAGAACCGAAACCGTTTGACAAGGTGGAATACTACGCCCCCTTCAAGCAGGACAGGGTAAACCTGAACACGCTGCGCACCCACCCTGACCTGCGCTATAACGTCCACCCCCTGCACTGGGGGCTGAAAGAGGTGCTGGACTACACCGAAGTGATGCTGAATCGCGACGACATCGACGTGAAAGCCGATGCCTTCCTGCAGTTTATCAAACAGCGCGTGGTAGACCCCGGCAAGTTCGAGTTTGACAAAGAGGAACAGGACGCCGGTGCGCCCCCGTTCATGACGGTCAGCAACTTCTCCGAGTTAACCCGCTGGCTGGACACCGTGCTGCGGGTAGCGGAGAAGCGTGGACGCGAAGCGTGGCGTTCGCACGCCTACCCCACCATCCGCAAGGTGCATAACCGCCTGAGCAACCTCACCACGCGCTATCGGGGGCTGGTGGGCGAGAGCGGCTACGTCTCCGACCTGCCCGACCGCTTTGAGGACAGAACCGTCTACGTCATCGACGTCTCGCAGCTGGAGCAGGAGGAGCAGGACCTCATCATCACGCGGGTGATTGCCGAACTGCGCAAACGCATGGAGAGCCACAACCTGGGCGTAGACCATCTGATCGTGGTGGTGGACGAGCTGAACAAATACGCGCCCTCCTTCGGCAAGGAGACCTACATGCTGCGCACCCTGCTGGACATCACCGAGCGCGGGCGCTACCTGGGGCTGGTGCTGTTCGGGGCACAGCAGTTCCGTTCGCAGGTGGAGCGGCGCGTGGCGGGCAACTGCGCCACCAGCCTGTACGGGCGCATCGAGATGGAGGAGCTGGCGCAGCCGGGATACAGCGTGTTCGGGCAGGCGGTGAAAGAGAAGCTAGCCGCGTGCGAGCCGGGCGAGGTGCTGGTGCGCCATCCGCACTTCACCCAGCCGGTGTTTGTGCGCTTCCCGCGCCCCTGTTTCCTGCGCGGTTCGGATGGCATCCGCCGCTACCCGCCACAGGAGAAGCCGTTTGACGTCGCCGTGTGGGAGACATTGAGGCAGCTTGATCCGCAATTAGACTACACAGCAGTCAAAGCCGTGATTGACGACCACGCCGCGCAGAGCAACGGCATGGACGAGAACCGTGTGTCGGAGGCTATGCACCGCGTGCTGCTGGAGCGACCAGAGCCGTCGCGCGTGCTGGAGCGGTTTCGGGCGCTCCTGCCCAGGATGGTAACCGCCTCCGTGCTCAGATCGCCCTCCGGCTTGACAGGTCCTTCCTTCAACCCCGCCACGACGGACGACTACGACCCGGACGATCCGTTTGCGGGGTTGTAGCCCTTTTGGGCATGGCGGAGAAGGCGATGGCTCCCACCCAGCTATCCCTTCGGGGATAGGGTGCTACCGTAGTGTGTACAGCTTTTGATACTCTTCCTCAATCCGCCTCAGCTCCGCTTCCGAAGGCATGGAACGGCGCAACAAGCCGCTGTAGCGGATGATGCCGTTGCCGTCTATCAACATCACCTGCTTCTGGATGAAGGGGTTTCGCTCGCCCGTGTCGTCGTTTGCCCAATCGTCGCTTACAATCATCCAGAAGCCGATGCGCGGGTGTTGCAATGCGCGGTGAAGCTGCTGCAAATCGCGCCGGACCGACGACGCATAAGCAGAGGGCGTAACCGCCACACCGACCAGATGAAGGTTCGGGCAACGGGCAAGCAGTTCCCGCCATCCCTGCCACTGTTCGGGCTTCCACGCCGCTGCGCCCTCGAACCACAGGGGGAACCAGAGCAATACGGGCTTGCTGCGCTCGTACACCGGCACGTTGCCAAAAGTCTCTGAGACCACATTCAGCTTTGGGAAGGGGTTGCCCACGGCGAAGCCGCGCCGCGTCTGCCTTATCGCTTCCATCTCGCGGCTCCACGCCACCGCTGCCTGCTTCTGCTTCTCTATCAGTTGCAGCCGATACTGGTGCTCACGCCACAGCACCCACCGCCACGCCACCAGTGGGACCAAGATAAGCACTAGCGCAAGCGGTTCCTGTCGCCCGCATCCCTCCCTTCATACTCAAGTCTACGCTCCCATCTTTGCGCAACACAACCACAGGTGCTTCTGGGAAAAACCATGCATGGCGGTCAATGGGATAACTCGCACCAAGATGAAATGGCTCGCGATGTTCGCGACAAATGACCATAGGAGTCCTCTCCCCTCGCCTCTCCATCACCTCGCTAAAAGTCAGCATTCCTTGTTTAGCAAGAAGCTCGTCCATCGCCTCACGACAAAAAGTGAAGTAAGATGACCATTCGCCAGGTGGGCGAAATGTCTGCTGTAATCGCTTGACCTCCTCAGACGCCACTCGTGCTTCCCACGGGCAAAGCCTTAGGTCCCCCGGCACATAGTGAGGTATCAGGTCAGCCACAGAACAAGGCCAGTCCTCCGTTTGATAATCTGCCTGATACATCTTGATGGCTTGCCCAATTTGCCTTAGCTGGGTTTGGCAAGCTGCTACGTAAGAACGACGCAGGGCGCTGGACACACTTGGATAAAGCAGCGCGGAGAGCGTGGCAATGATACTGATGGACACCAACATCTCCATCAAAGTAAAACCGGCTTGGACGCCCTCGTTAGATAAAGATTCTCGTTCCATAGGCAACCTTTTTACGCCCAACAAAGGTCA
>JAPWUZ010000114.1 GCA_028275265.1 Armatimonadota bacterium
TCGGCTTACACTTCCCGCCGTCTTATCTCCCGTGAACCCCAAAAGGAGGTGTCAGAAGATGAAACGAGCATGGACATGGATCGCGGTAACCACCTTGCTGGCAGCGATGGTGATAAACCCTGCCTTCGCGCAGGGGCGTGGAGCGGGACGCGGGAACGCTTACGGGGCGAAGGGGCAACCCTGTCCCTATAGCTACACCCAACCCAACCCGAACGCCGGCGGCTGGTGGACGCGCGTGAACCCCACCGACCCACAGGAGAAGCAGTTTGCGGAGCAGGTGAAGGCTCTGCATGACCAGATTCGGCAGAAGCAGTTCGAACTGACGCAGATGCAGGCGAACAAGGCGGACGCGAAGGCGATCGAGGCAAAGCAGGCAGAGATTAACGCCCTGCGCGAGCAACTGCACCAGCTGCAGGTCAGCAACCGTGAACTGCACCAGAAGATGATGCAACAGAATCGCGGTGGCAGTGGCTACGGCGGCGCAGGGAACGGCTATGGCAACCGAGCGCGGGCACAGATGCGCGGAACCAACCCGAACTGCCCGTTCGTGAACACGCGATAAGACGCAAACACCCGGCAGCCCTCTGGGCTGCCGTTTTTTTTGTACCTGCAGGCTTTCGGCAGACATGCACAGAATTGGCTACTTCGGCAAGAGTTTCAGGAGGTATTGCTGATGACACGCCTGCTTACCGTAGTGACACTATGCGCGGTGCTGCTGTCTGCACAGGCAGATACGCTGGAGTTGACCGACGGCACGGTGCTTCAGGGATGTTTTATCCGGGATGAGGGAGTGCGCCTGCTGGTGTGGGAGAACATGCAGCAGGTCGGCGGACCTGCTAAAGTGTATCCCCGCAGTATGGTCAAACAGTTCAAAGTGCAACGAGACGACAGCTGGGACGCCCGACCCAACCTGCCCGACCTCACGATTACTTTCATCGAACTGAACCCCAAACTGGCGGGACTGCACGGCAGGGTGCATTATGACCATTGGGGGCGTCCCAAAATCACCGGTGCCCCCGTGTTGCCGGACTTGGGCGAGGAGAGCTACCTCAAGCCTGAAGAGATTGTCAAAAAGCTCAAGCTGAAGTATCAGCCGGGCGAGCCGGTTACCCTCGCCGCACACGTCAAGAACGTGGGGTTTGCCACCGCGCAGCCGTTTGAATTCGTATGGCTGATTGACGGCAAGGAGGTGAGCCGCGGCAGACACCGGCAACGCCTGCGTGAGATGGGAGAAGCCACCTTCACCCTCAAGTGGAACTGGCAGGAAGGTTTCCACCACGTCACCTTCCGCATCATCACGAACCAGAAAGAGATAGCTACCATCAACAACGAGGTCACCGACCCGCTGTGGGGCTGGGGCTTCTTCTACATTGTCAGCAATAAGCGGGTGCGGATGTGGCATACCTTCCGCAGCGCGGCGGGAACCTTCTGCTTCGAAGACTACTACCGCTGGCATATCGATATCATGAACCTGCTGTTCGCACACAGCATTTTCCCCGCCGCTCCGGAGGGCATCAAGGCACGGGTGCGCCTTGACCGCATCATCTACACCGACGATGTGGATAAGGCAGTGCAGGGGCTTGTCGCGGAGGACGGTATCGCTTACCATCAGGGCGGCTGGATATGGCACGATAGTCCCGAAGAGAAAGCGGGCAAGTGGGAACCGCCCACGAAGGAGTGGCGACAGAACACCGAATGGTCACTCCCCCACGAGCTGGGGCACCAGCTGGGTTTGACCGACTGGTATGCGCTGGACTACGCAGGGCATGAGCATCACAAAATGCCCGATAACGGTGACCTCGTCGCGCACTTCATGACCCATCCGGTAACGATGATGCACTGGCACGGGCCGCACGTGTTCTCGGAGGCGGATGCGGGTTACCTGAACATGACGTGGGATAAACCGCGTGGGCATTTCGGCGACCACTACTTCGCCATCCCAGCCGAGAACTTCCTGCGCGTGGTGGACGTGAACGGCAAGCCGGTGCCCGGCGCGAAGGTGGAGATTTTCCAGCGCGGCTGTGTGGTAGACCCGAACGGACAACCCGGGGAAGAGGCGGGGGTAAAATACTTCCCCGTTATCGAGGACGGCAACTTCGACTACCCCGTCTCCAAAGACCCTGTCATCGTGGGAGAAACCGACGACGACGGAATGCTTCGCCTGCCGAACCGACCGGTCAAAGAGGTGCGCACGCTGAACGGCTTCCACCGCCGTCCCAACCCATTTGGCAATATCAACGTGGTGGGGGGGCGCGGGTTGATGCTGGTGAAGGTCACGAAGTACAACCGTCCCTGCTACTACTGGCTGGAGATTACCGACTTTATCACCGCGTGGTTCCGCGGGCAGA
Organism: Armatimonadota bacterium; assembly: GCA_028275265.1. Taxonomy (GTDB): domain Bacteria; phylum Armatimonadota; class HRBIN16; order HRBIN16; family HRBIN16; genus HRBIN16. Next base: position 2,349 of record JAPWUZ010000114.1, read on the forward strand.
AGGAGCGCTTCACCATCACGCTCAAGACACCGTATGGCTCGGTAGACTCGCCGCTGCCGCCGCGCAACGTCACGGTGGAGCGCATCGACGAGCATCACGTCCGGGTGCGCTGGGAAAAGCCGGCGGTGCTGCGGGAGACGCAGTATCTGGATCGAGCCATCGGCTATCGGGTGTACCGCCGCGTCTCCAGCGATGGACTGAACGACCGCCCCTGGTTCCCGGTGGCAACGGTAGGACCCGACACGTTCGAGTGCATGGTGGACCTGCGCCAGCGTCCAGAGGACGTATACTGGTTTTCGCAGGCGAACCGTTTTGCCGTCTCCACCATTGGCGAGCTGTCGGTAGAGAGCGAGCTGGTAGAGACGCTACTGCCAGAGAAACCATAGCCTGTCAATCAGCAGCCTGGCGTCCGCGTTGCCCGTGTTCACCACAATCTTGACGAACAGGTCGCCTTCATAGGAGACCCACCGGCTCGCAGGCGCAGGCAGGCTGAAGCGCAGTGTCTCGCCAGCGTGCGCGCTTGCGCTGGCGTTGAACACCTCTACCCACACGCCATAGGGATAGCTGCCTGTACTGAAGTCGTACAGCTGCACGCTCTCCACGACGCTGTCGCCCACGCCCACGTACTGGCGTAGGTACTCTGCGGAGATGGACGACACGCTGTTCTTGTCCAATCCGCGCACCAGCAACTTCAGCTCGATGGTCTTGCTGTTGTCCGTGCGGGGACGGGCAACCAGCGCTTTGCCGTCCGCTTCCAGCAGTTCTGCATAGCCGCCGCTAAGCGAGGCACCCTGCCCGTAGCGCCCCACGATGCCCACATCGCTCGGCGCGGTTGCGAAAGCGAGAGAGGACGGGTCCACCGTCAGCCAGCAGCGGTTGGAGGTTCTGCCACGCACGCGCACCTGCAGCCAGCCCGATGCCGCCCCATTCGGCACTTGCACCACGATGCGCGAGTCACTCCATTCCAGCACCCGCAACACGGGCTGCGGGCGAGGAACAGGACGAGTCGATAACGCCACCAGCTGCCTGCTCTGCAGTAGCACCGCTCCCGTGTTCGCGTCCCACCCAAAGCCGCGCCCGAAAATGGTCACCAACCCACCGGTCGCGGGCAGACGATGCGGGCTGATCCAGTGAATGGTCGGCGAGGTCGGGTACCAGGGGGTCAGTAACGGCAGCAGGCGAAGGGCAGACCAGGCATCCACACGCCCGTAGTTCGAGAAATAGCCCACCACAGGGTCATTCAGCGGGAGAGAGGAGTATTCCAGCGCCATGCGGATGTTCTGCACAGGGGCGTTCGGCTGGAGAGACCACAGCAGCGCTGCGACTCCCGCGGCGTTGGGAGTAGCCGCAGAAGTTCCCGCGAAGCGGTCGGTATATCCCCCGCCCCACGTGGTCGCCACGATGCCCACGCCCGGCGCGCTGACGTCCACCCATGTGCCGTAGTTGGAGAAACTCGCCTTGCGGTCGGCGGACGTGGTCGCCGCCACAGCCACCGCTTTATCATAACCCGCAGGGTAGATGGGGTATGGCTCGTCGAAGTTGCCCGCCGCCGCGACGACCAGACAACCTTTGTTCCAAGCGTAATCGACGGCGGCGCGAAGCAGTGGCGTGAGGTCGTCGCTGAAGTAGCTGATGCTTTGCACCTTCGCCCCCATGTCCGCTGCGTATACCACACCGGGGGCGAACATCGAATCGTAGGAGTAACCGTTCGAAAGCCCGATTTTCACGCACATGATGCGGCATCGATAGGCGATGCCTGCCATTTGATAGCCGTTATCCCCCGCTGCAGCAATGATGCCTGCGCAGGCGGTGCCGTGTCCATGGTCGTCCATGGGGTCGCGATCGCCGTAGGCGAAATCCCAGCCGAGGTCATCGTCCACAAAGCCGTTGTGATCATCGTCGATGCCGTTCTCGGGGATTTCGCCCAAGTTGCGCCAGATGTTGGGAACCAGTTCGGGGTGCGTGTAGTCCACACCGGTATCCAGCACCGCCACCACCACATCCGGATTGCCCTGCGTGATGTCCCATGCGGCGGGCACGTTCATCCGGAATAGGTTCCACTGGTTTGGCACCAGGGGGTCATTGGGGATGTACGCCATGCGGTAGGCGCGGTCGGGGTACGCCTCGCGCACCAGCCCTTTCGCCTTCAACAGGGCAATGGTCTCGTCCACCTGCCCGTATGGCACGTTCAGCACCGCGTAGCCCAGCTGCGGGATTTGACGCAGGGTGCGGTATCCGAGCCGCTGCACTTCTTTCTGCGCTGCCGGATGCGCGAAACGCACGATGATGCGGTCCGGCGCCGCAAGCACACAGGTTTGCGAAGTCAGAATCGGTTCCCGCGACTGCTCCGCACCCAGCGAGGCACACCACAGGAGCAATATCGCCACGAAAAGACGCTTCATCGTTTGCCTCCCCTTCTGGAAAAACGAAACAAACCACCGGCAACTATCTTACGCTATTCGGCATACCAACGTCAAGCTGGAAGGCAAGGCTCGCGGGCGCAGGCTAAAGCCTCCGGCTACATTCTGTATATTCTCGAAAAACCGCCCCCATTGCCATTGACAACCCGGCAAAGGTGTGATACACTATCACCAAATCACATAAGGGTAAGCCGTCTGCGCCTCAATCGCATTGAGGCTGAAATATCGGGGGAAGTCCGGTGAGAATCCGGCGCAGGCCCGCTGCGGTGTGTCTCCGTTAAGGAGATAAGCCCGAATGCCCGGCGACGGCTGGTCACTCCCTGCAATCGCAGGGTACCCCTTCGCGGAGGGAGGGGGACGTGACCCGAAGGTGAATATCGGGCGCGTTTCAACCCACCTGGTGCGAAAGGGCATCAGGTTTTTTGTTGACGCGCCGTACGCCACCACCGCCCGGCGACGTTTCCCTCCGCACGTCGTCAGCGGTGATTATTTTTTCGTAAGGAGGGAAACATGCCTGACAAACGCAACGCCTTTACGCTGATTGAGCTGCTGGTGGTTATCGCGATTATCGCGATACTGGCAGCCATCCTCTTCCCCGTCTTCGCGCAGGCGCGCGAGAAAGCCCGCCAGGCCAGCTGCCAGAGCAACATGAAGCAACTCGGTCTGGCAACGCTGATGTATGCCCAGGACTATGATGAGACCTACCCTGTCGCCCAGTATGCCTACAGCGGCTCCCTGCGGCAATGCTGGTTCGGGCGGGAGGTGCAATCCAACGTCTGGGACAAAAACCAGAGCCTGCTCTACCCCTATATGAAAAACGGGCAGATTCAGCGATGTCCCAGCTGGGGTGGGCGCACCCGGTTCGGCGATGGCAATGGCTACGGTTACAACTGGGGCTACATCGGGTCGGACATCTACATCACCTTCAACTGGGGCACCTGGCCCAACCTGCAGAACCCTGCATCCCAAGGGGCACTTTCGCGCCCTGCAGAGAAAGTGATGTTCGCCGATAGCGGCTTCTACAATGTGCCCTGGTACGGTGGCGACGGTACCATGTGGGAGACGCCGTACATCGACCCGCCCTCCATGTGGTGGGGCAACCCGACGGTAGACTTCCGTCACATCGATAACCGGAAGGATGTGGACGCTACGGCACAGGTTGTAAGACATCGCGGGTTCGCGAACGTGGTCTTCTGTGACGGACACGTCAAACCCATGACGCAAACACAGATGACCGACGCTCACTTCACCCGCGATTAAGGCTTACGAGTTCCTCCTGCATAACGTGCGTTCGAATGGCGTCCCCCCTTCTGCCGAAGGGGGGGATTTTTTGTTACCTGTCCTGCTTGGCAGGCGGACGGTATTGCCCCGTGGGGTGTACCTCTGCCGTTGCCCCCGCCTCGCGCAGCATCCGGCGGTAGTTATCCGCCCTGCGCCGGGGAAGGTCTACCAGAATGACCATGGGCAGGTCCTTCAGGATACCCCGACAGTGGTCACGCGGTGCAGCCAGAAGATGGCACAGTACATCCAGCACCTCTTCCGTATTATGCCCGGCATCTACCAGCACCACGTCGTAGGTGGTGTACTCCAGACTCTCCTCCGCTGCGCCCACAGGAGCTGCGGCGACACCGGGCTTGGCAGCAGGTTTCAGGTCGTTCTGCCCGTTACAGTTATCGCAGATGAACATCTTCGCACGTGGCGACACCTTCTGTGGCGTGCCACAGTGACGGCACACCAGTACCAGCGGAGGCACGACCTGTCCTCCCTCTATCGCCACCACGCGATGGCAGTGCTCGCAAGTGTAGTCCTCCGTTGGAGGCGCCAGAAACAGAGTTGCCTGTTCACAATAGGGACAGATCGCGCGATACGAGGGCAGGTTGTTCACCTGCATATACTGCCAGCCACCGTATCCGGCGATGCCCAGGCCGGCTAATGTGACCAGTACGCCCACCACAAACGGCATCCACGCCGCGATGGTGGACAGATACAGCAGAAACAATCCGAGAAAAAGCACGGCTATCCCCCACCCTACAATGGGGATTATCCGTTGCAACTCCGCCTCTATCACTTCGGCGCGGGTCGGCTGTGCCATGGCTAGACCCCCTTTTGCGGATTATCGTGTTTAAGATAACACGACCACCCGCGTGCTGTCAACCGTCACGAAAAAAAGACGCTGGTTATTTTCCCAGCGTCCAAGGTCAGGGGGTTTCTTCTTTTTTGTTGTTGCGATAAAGGCTTACAGAGCGCGCATTATCACGTCTCCGCGAATCGTGCGAGCCACCAGCGTGCCGACCTCCGCACCTGTGCCGAAGGTGCCTTCCCATTCGCCCCGTTCATTGCGTGCGAGAGCGATTCCCAGCTGGTTTTGCACATCGCCATCGGTAGACAGGACTCGCACGGTGCACGCCGAACCCTGCGGTAAGCCTACCGCCACATCGCCACTGGCGGTCTGCAGATTTGCCTCTCCGCAGAACGGTTCGCCAAACTCCAGACGGATGTCGCCGCTGGCGGAAGCCAGAGACACCTGCTTCGCGCGCAGCTGCTGCACCACGATATCGCCGCTGGCCGTGCGAGCACGCAAGCCCTCTGCCCCTGTGCAGGCGCACGCCACGCAACGGATGTCTCCGCTCTGCGCCTCGAGGTGTGCGCTCTCCGTTTCACTCCTCTCCAGCGTGACGTCACCGCTGGCAGAAATCAGGTGCACTTTGCCCGTCGCCTCGCGTACAGTGATGTCACCGCTCGCGCTCTCCACACTCACTGGCGACCTCGTACCTTCTACCACCACGTCACCCGCTGTAGACTGTATCTCCAAAGAGACGCCTGTCGGCACGGTGATATCCACGTCGGCGGAGGCGAACTTGCCCACCCGCGCCAGACGCACGAACACCACATCGCCGCGCTGTTCGATGACCGGCGCCCACGTTCCCGCGCCCTGCCCGGCTTGCTCCGTGCCCTCGGCGCGAATGGCGCCTTCGGCGTGCACGCGCATCTGCGTCGCGCCTTCCTGTCCTC
>JAPWUZ010000106.1 GCA_028275265.1 Armatimonadota bacterium
AGATTGGTCTGGGTCCTCCGCCCAGCGCGGGGGAGGGCGGTGTGCGTGCCGCACTCACCGGGGGGCGCGCCTGGGTCATCAGCGCACGCGCCGCACGCGACCCGAAGGTGCTGCAAGCGGCATGGGACTATCTCGTCTTCCGCTGCAGCGAGGAGGCGCAGCGCATCATCACGGAGGTGTACGTCAAGAGCGGCTACCCGCACCTCATCCGCCCGCAGATGCTCAAAAAGTTCGGTTTTACGGAAGAGTATGAGGATTACGAGCCGACCTTCCGCAAGGCGATGGAGGAAGCACCGAAGTACGGGCGTATCCAGCCGCACGACCCTTATTACCAGCATGTGGAGGGGCATGAGCTGGCGGTGCCCATTGACACCATTCTCTACGACGGTGGACAGTACAAGGACCCCGCGAAGGTCATCCAGACCAGCATGAACGAGGTCAACGAGAAGCTGTACCGGGTGGTGCCGCCGGAGGTGGAGCGACGGCGCAACCTGCTGGGTACGGTTGTCTTCCTGCTGGTGGCGCCGCTGGTGGTGTACGGTTTTGTGTGGGCAATGCGCGAGCAGTCGGAGGTGCATGTGGGCACGCTGGCGACTCGGGCAACGCAGGTCGTGGGCACGGGAGCGAAACGCCGCTACACCACCATGCTCGCGTGGTCGCTGATGTTACCTGCCTTGCTGACGGTGCTGCTATGGCAGTACCTGCCGCTGATTCGCGGCACGCTAATGGCGTTTTACGACTACAAGCTGTACGGCAACAGCCAGTTTGTGGGTCTGGCAAACTTCATCGAGGTGATGACCAGTCCCGATTTCTGGAACTCGGTGCGGGCAACGGTGCTGTATGTGGTGTTGAATCTGGCTATTGGCTTCGTCGCGCCTATCTTTCTGGCGTTACTGTTGCACGAGGTGCCGCGGGGCAAAATCCTTTTCCGCGTCATCTTCTACCTGCCAGCGGTCACCACCGGGCTCGTCATCATGTTCCTGTGGAAGATGTTCTATGACCCCACGCCCTACGGCTTTCTGAACCGCATTGCGATGCCTGTGCTTCATGCGCTGGGACTGGTCTCGCCGGAGGTGAAGTACATCGACTGGCTGCACACGCCCGGGCTGGCGATGCTGTGTGTGGTGATTCCCGGCGTGTGGGCGGGAGCCGGACCGGGCAGTCTCATCTACCTTGCCGCGCTGAAGACGGTACCCGAAGACCTGTATGAAGCCATTGCGGTGGACGGCGGCAACTTCTGGCACAAGATATGGTACATCATGTTTCCGTCGCTCAAGCCGCTCATCATGATTAACTTCATCGGCGCGTTTATCGGCAGCTTCCACGCCATGCAGAACGTGTTCGTGATGACCGGCGGCGGCCCCGCCAACTCCACGATGGTGCTGGGCATCCACATCTGGACGAACGCCTTCCTGTATCTGCGCTTCGGCTACGCCACCGCGATGGCGTGGGTGCTCGGGTCGGTGCTGATTGGTTTCACCATCCTGCAGCTGCGCATCCTGAAGCGCGTGGAGTTCCGCGCGGCGCACGCGGTGGAGGGATGAGCGATGGCGCTGTTCGGGCCCTGCGAGCAACGCACACTGACCGCCCGGGTGGTGTATGCCTTCATCTACACCGTGCTGATTGTGGGCTCGGTGACGATGATTTACCCCTTCCTGCTGATGCTGGGGGCGTCGATTACCACCGACACCGACTTCGACGACTGGCGCGTTATTCCCGCCTACCTGCGCGACGACACCGCCCTCTTCCGCAAGTGGATGAACGACCGGTACGGTGCGGACTTCAACCTCGCCCGGCGCATCCATCGGCTGGACATCACCAGCTTCCGTTTTCTGGAACAGATACCCGACTACCACGTTAGCGACCCCAAAGTGGTGCAGCGCGTGGAGGACTGGTTAGCTTGCCTCAGAACCCTGCCCGACGAATGGGTGAAGGCGCACTTCATCGACGACAAGCGCACCCGCCTGACCAACCAGCGCTACGCCCGCTGGCTAATAGAGAGGTTCCACAACGACATCGATGCCTTCAACCGCCAATACGACACCAGCTACACCAGTTTCACCGAAGTCGCTCCGTTCGAATACGACCTGACGCACAAATCGCGCAAGGAGACCGCCCCTCTGCGCCAGCTCTATCTGGAGTTTCGCCGCACCCTGCCTGCGCACGACCTGATGGCGATTCTGGCGACCGATGCCTTCCTGTCGTGGGTAGAGCGGCACATCGGCGGGGTGGAGGAGCTGAACGCGCTGCTTGGCGCCCGCTACCAGTCGTTGAACGACGTGCTATTCCCCAGCGAGCGTCCTGCAGACCCCCGATGGCGCGCCCTGTGGGACCGCTATGTGCGGGAGCGGTTTCCCCTGCTCTTCGTGCGCGTGGAAGGGAACTGGGATGCGCAATGGCAGCAGTTCTTGCGAGAACGCCACCCGCAGCGACCTTACCTCGCTCAGAGCCGATACCCGGCAACCCTGCCGCAGGACGACCTGTATTTCGCCGACTGGGTGCTGTTCACCGACACCGTGGTGCCCGCCGAAGCCAAGCGTCTCGTTACGGTGGAAGGGTTGTGGCGCGACTGGCTGCGCAAAAAATACGGCACGCTGCAGGCGGTGAACGCCGCCCACGGCACGCATTGGCAGAAATGGGAGGAGGTTTACCCGCCCCGCGCCGAGACGGACGTGCTCACCTTCTGGCGAAACAAAGACGAGATTCGGCGTGAGTTCCTCACGCGCAACTACCGGCTGGTGCTGGACTACATCCTCTTTCACGGGCGCGCTCTGTGGAATACGTTCGTGCTGGTGCTGATGACGGTGCTGGGGCATCTCACCGTGCAGCCGCTGGCGGCGTATGGGCTATCCCGCTTCAACCTGCCCTATGCGCACAAGATTCTGCTCTTCTTGCTGGCGACGATGGCGTTTCCCGCTGAGGTGGCGATGATTCCCAACTTCCTGCTGATTAAAGAACTGGGCTTGCTGAACACCTACTGGGCTCTCGTGTTGCCCGGTCTGGCGAGCGGTATGGGCATCTTCCTGTTGAAGGGCTACTTCGACAGCCTGCCGCAGGAGCTGTACGAGGCGGCGATGCTGGACGGGGCGGGCGAACTGCGCATGTTCTGGAACATCACCGTACCGCTGTCCATGCCCATTCTGGCGGTGATTGCGCTGAGCGCCTTCACCTCCGCGTATGGGGGGTTCATGTGGGCGTTCCTCGTGGTACAAAAGCCCGAAATGTGGACGATGATGGTCTTCCTGTGGCAGCTGGGACGCGACAGCTACCCCTGGGTCTGGATGGCAAGTCTGGTCATTGCCGCGCTGCCCACGCTGCTGGTGTTCATCTTCGCGCAGAAGATTATCCTGCGCGGGATTATCGTTCCGACGATGAAGTAGCAGGTGAGGAGAGGAGTACTAACGACGCGGACGGAATCTCGCCTTACCCAAAGGAGGTAGCGTGAATGGGCAATCGTCGACAGGTTTTCACCGTCACGGGCAGCGTATCGCCGGAACAACTGGGCGTCGTTCTGCCGCACGAGCATATTCTGGTGGACTTTATCGGCGCGGACAGGGTGAGCCGGTCGCGTTATGACCCCGAAGAGGTCTACCGCGTCGCTTTGCCCTACCTGCAAAGGCTGCGGCAGGCGGGTTGCCGCACGCTGGTGGATTGCACCCCTGCCTATCTGGGGCGTGACCCCAAACTGCTGCAACGCCTGAGCCGTGCGAGCGGTTTATACATCCTCACCAACACGGGCTGGTACGGTGCGGCGAATGATAAGTACCTGCCCGATCGAGTGCACTCCCTCACCGCCGAACAAATCGCCAGCGAATGGATTGCCGAGGCGCAGAAGGGCATCGAGGGCACAGGCATCCGCCCGGGTTTCATCAAGATTGGCGTCGACCCCGAGCCTTCGGAGGTGGATATGCGCCTGCTGGAGGCGGCGGCGCTGACCCATCGCAAAACGGGATTGACCATCGCTTCGCACACGGGACCGGGCGCGGCGGCGCGCAAGCAGATCGAGCGTCTGGAGCAGATGGGGGTGCGTCCATCCGCGTTCATCTGGGTTCACGCGCAGATGGAGAGCGATAAATCCATCCACGTATGGGCAGCAGAGCGCGGTGCATGGGTGGAGTTCGATGGAGTATCCCCTGAAACGGTGGAGCAGCATGAGGATCTCATCCTGCACCTGCGCCAGAAGGGCTTGCTAGGCCGTGTGCTGGTGTCGCATGACGCGGGCTGGTATCAAGTGGGTGAGCCGAATGGAGGCACGTTTCGCGAGTATACCACCCTGTGGACACACCTGATACCCGCGCTGCGCAAGGCGGGCTTCTCGGATGGAGAGTTAGAGCAGTTGACGGCGAAGAACCCGCAGAATGCTTTTGCGGGAGGATAGGAGCAGGACACAGATAGGTCTGCATGCCCGGCGCAGGGAGGAAAAGATAGCGCGGCGAACACGGTTCTAATACCCGTCGGTCTCTTCGTCGCGGTTGACGATACTCATGGGAGGGATAAACGATGCGAGCAGGGGGTGTACTGATGTTGTTGCTGACGCTGGCTGTACCTGCCGGGGCGCAGAAGCCGTTTTACGAGTCGCAACACCTTTTCCCGCCGGAGCGATGGCATAACCACGGTTCCTGTATTGTGGAGCTGCCCAACGGCGACCTGCTGGTGTGCTGGTATAACGGCTCGGGCGAGCGTACGGCGGATGACGTGAAGGTAGAGGGCATGCGCAAGCGCAAAGGGACAACGAGATGGAGCGAGCGGTTCCTGATGGCGGATACCATCGGCTTCCCCGACTGCAACCCGTGCATGTTCGTGGACCCGCAGGGCAGACTGTGGTTGATGTGGGTCGCCATTATCGCTAATCAGTGGCATACCGCGTTGCTGCGGTACCAGATTTCGGATAACCCACGTGGCACGGGCGCGCCGCGCTGGACGCACAGCGATATCCTTATCCTTAAACCGGGCGAAGAGTTCGCCGAAATGGTGGCAAAGCAGTGCGATGAAGACGAGAAACGCATCGACCAGATACTGCCTCCCGAACGCAGGCAGGAAGGACTGGCGTACCTCGCCGAGCGGCGCAAAAACGCCGCAGACAAATACTTCCGCCGCATGGGCTGGATGACGCGTGTGCATCCCTTCGTGTTGAACAACAAGCGCATCATCGTGCCTCTCTACTCCGATGGCTTCGATTTCTCCATCATGGCACTCAGCGACGATGGCGGCAGGACGTGGCAGGCGAGCCGCCCCCTCATCAGCTTTGGAGGGGTGCAGCCCAGTCTGGTACAGAAGCGTGACGGCACGCTGGTAGCCTATATGCGCGACAACGGACCACCTCCGCAGCGGGTGATGCGCAGCGAGTCGCGCGACGGCGGCATGACCTGGTCGCCTGTGGTGGACGACGATATCCCGAACCCGGGTTCCGGACTGGAGGTGATCCGCCTCCAGAGCGGGCGGTGGGCGATGGTGTGTAACGACACCGAACAGGGGCGTCATCGCCTCGCGGTGCTACTTTCAGATGATGAAGGCAGGACGTGGAAGTGGAAGCGGTATCTGGAGAACGACCCGCCGGGTGCAGGTTCCTATTCCTATCCTTCCATCATTCAGGCGAAGGACGGTACGCTGCACGTCACCTACAGCTGGAGCCAGCCGGGCAAGGGCTCGTGCATTAAATACGCCCACTTCAACGAGCAGTGGGTGCTTCAGGGGGATTGAATGGCAAAAGGAACCACCTACAACCACGAACGCATCGAGTTTGTGGATGCCCGCACCAGCGTGTGCCTGATGCAGGTGACCAGCTTCCCCACCATGAGCATGGCGCTGCCCTATTTCGGAAGGAACTTCACGAGCGATTCGAAGAGCTTCATCTTCGTTTCCCAGCGTGAGGCACGCCGGGATGCGCCGTGGGACCTGTTCCGCGTGGACACAGACGGCACGAACCTGACGCAGCTCACCGAGTGCGAAGGTGCGGCGGGGTTTGTCATGTCGCCGCGAGACGACTGTGTGTACTTTCACCGACAGGCGAGGTTGTGGAGAGTAGATATCCACACCTTTCGCGAAGAGGAGATCTCCGCGCCGCATGGGGTGGCGAGTATGGGAGGGGGTGCCATTTCACCGGACGGCGTTTACTACTTCGCCCAGGTAACCACTGCACACGACACCGGCGGCATCCTGCGTATTCGCACAGACGGCTCCGAAGCCACCCTGATTGCCGAAGGAGAGCGGGGAAGCTTCGCCTTGCACTCCGTCAGTCCGGGCGGTGAAGGGTTACTGCTCTGGCAGATGCGCGAGGGCAAAAAGACATGGCTGCTTCTCGACCATGACGGCAACGAGCGGGGCGTGTATACCAGCAGCTACGACTTCGCGCACTGCACGTTTCTGGGTAGTACGGAGCGCGTGCAGGGGTGCGCCCTTCCGCCGCAGCGTGCACTGGTGCAAATCGGGCTGGGCGAAGAACAGCCAACCCCCATCGCGCAGGGGGTGTATTTCTGGCACTCCGCTTCGACGCTGGACGGCGAGTGGATTGTCTCCGATACCAACTGGCCCGATGAGGGCTTGCAACTGGTGCATGTACCCACCGGGCGCTATCGTCCACTGTGCTATCCGCGCAGCTCGCAGGGACATCCGCAGTGGACACATCCTCACCCTCAGTTCAGCCCCGATGGGCGCGTGGTGCTGTTCAACTCCGACCGGACGGGCATCTGCCAGATATACCTGGCGTTCGTGCCCGACGACCTGCGTGAGCGCGTACGAACCGGTCAACTCAGCGTGCAGGAGCGGCGTGTGTGGTAGCATACTGTTTTCTCAGGAGGTGGAGGGCATGCAACCATCTACGAAAGTAAGCGCTTCGTACAAGTGGTGGGTGGTCGCCATGCTGTGGTGGATTGCCTTCTTTAACTACGCCGACCGACAGGCAATCTTTTCGGTGTTTCCGTTGCTGCAAAAAGAGATGGGTTTGAGTGAGGTACAGAAGGGCTTGCTGGGGTCGTCGTTCGCATGGGTTTATGGTCTGGCGGCTCCCTTTGCCGGCAACATCGTGGACCGGGTAAGGCGCAAGGCGGCTATCATCGGAGGACTGCACATCTGGAGCCTGATTTGTATGCTGACCGCGACCTCCCGCAATTTCACGCACCTGTTCTTCTGGCGGGCAGCCGAGGGGCTGGGCGAGACGTTCTACTTTCCGGCATCCATGTCTCTCATCAGCGATTACCACAGCAAACGCACCCGCTCGCGTGCGATGGGTTTGCACCAGACAAGCGTGTACGTGGGCACCATTGCCGGGGGCTTCTTCGCCGGTCTCATTGGGCAGCACTACGGATGGCGGTGGTCGTTTATTGTCTTTGGCGGTCTGGGCATCCTGCTTGGTTTTGTGCTGCACAGGCTGTTGATAGAGCCGAAGAGAGGAGCAGCGGATTTCGAGGAGCTCGGTGCTACCGAGCAGGCACGTACGCGCGAGCGGATGCCGCTCAGGGAGTTCCTGCGCGTCGTTTGGGCAACCCCGACCGCTATCCTGCTGATGCTGGCGTTCTTATGTGCGAACTTTGTGGCGCTGGTGCTCTTGTCGTGGATGCCCAGTTTCCTGTACGAGAAGTTCCACATGAGTCTGGCGATGTCCGGATTTACCGCAACCTTCTATGTGCAGCTGGCAAGCATGGTGGGGTCGCCGCTGGGCGGGTGGTTTGCCGATACCCTGCGCAAACGCACTCCGGGCGGTCGCATGATGATACAGGCGTTGGGGGTGTTTGGTGGTTCCATCTTCGTGGTGTGGTGCGGGCAAACCACCGAGATAGTTGGGTTAATCCTCGCATTGACCTTTTGGGGGCTCTTCAAAGGGCTGTATGATGCCAATATCTTCGCTTCAGTCTACGACGTCATCCGTCCAGAAGCGCGGGGCACCGCAGCCGGGATGATGAATCTGGTAGGATGGCTCGGCGGTGGTAGTGCGCCGGTGATTATCGGCTGGATTGCCCAAAAGAGTAGCCTGAGCACGGCAATCTCTTCCGCGGCGGTGGTGTATGTGTTAGCGGGTATCCTGCTACTCTTCGGCGCGGCGGCGTTCGCTCCGCGCGATGTGACTCGTGTACAGCGTCTGATCGAAGCCGAAGCGCGCGGCGAGGTGAATAACCAGTAAGGACGAATGGCGGATGGCAACCGCACCGACGCAAAGAGGAGGACGGCTTTAGGGGCATTTTAGGCGATACGAAGCCACGTGATTAACCGGCTCATGCTCGCAATAAAGATACGGGTGCTCAGAAAGCACCGCGTCCCGCGAGAGGAACCGCCCTACCTGCGGGTCGTAGTAGCGCGCCCCGACGTGCAGCAAACCCGCATGGTCGCACCCTCCGCTGTCGCCTGCCTCGATCTTTGCG